>JAJXTA010000198.1 GCA_021784265.1 bacterium
AGATGGTCTGGAAAGTAGATCCAGTCACCGCATTGGGGAAAGGACCCCCACAACTTCTCGACCCACGATTGTATCTCACAGGACAGGAGCTCGCCGGCCGCCCCTTGATCCGTATGATTGCGAACATTGGCTATATAGGGCTCAACGTAATCATGGAGCATGGTCGGATAGTCCTCATACCAGGAAATCGCAGCCGAAGGGAACCCCGCTGCGCCCAGACAAGGAGCGACCCAATCGGTGCTACCTGAACGGGATTTGGTTTTCATGAGTCATTCGTGTTTGGTATGGGTCCTCTTCTGGGAGCATCTTCTGGGTTACGCCGGGGGGGGTGCCGTAAGCGGTTCGAGCGGAGCCTCCTGGCCTGCCCAACCATCCGCGGTGCCCACTGGTTGGCCCGTTCGTCTTTCGGCCAGCATCCGGTTTGCCCCACCACGCAACACCATGGTCGGCAGGACAACCACGGCCCGCCCGGCCACCTCCAGAGCCAGCGCCAGATTGTCGTACCCGCTGGGCGAAACCGCCTCGGACGAGAGGCGGAGGGCGACGCGGAAGAGCAGCAGCGTGTTCGCCGCGTGCAGGAGCAAATTGACCAGGTGAAATGCACGAGGGTCCACGCCAAACACGGTCGCCTCAAGCATCAGCACTACCCAGACCACCGGCTGCCAGAAACCCTGCTGGCTGGTGAACGCATACCGCAGACCCGCCCACGTCAAGGCCCGCTGCGCCGTACGATTCTCCGTGACGTAAAGGTTGTCGTCGAAACCGGTGAAGGGATGATGCAACACCGGCCAATAGACCGCAAACACCAAACCGCAGAGCAGCATCGCCGCCAGCACCACCAAAATCCGGCGCTCGAGGTCAGGGCGTTCGCCGCCTCGGCCGGCGGCCATATCCCTTGTCTCCTCTCCCTGCGAGGCGAGACTCGCTCTGGTGTGACCTGAGGGAAGCATGCTGTGGGGTTTATACCCGAGCCCGCCTCGTGCCGCAACCTACACGTTCGTGTGTGGGGGGGCCGGCCCCTAGTCCTACTGTCCCAGCAATCCGAGGTGTAGGCATCGCTCGACCAGGGCGGCGCGGCAGTGGACGCCGCACATCTCGAACAGCCGCTGGAGGGGCCAGCCTACCGTGTCTTCGGCGATGGCCAGCTCGTCGGCAATCGCCTTGTCCGGCATCCCGCCCGCCACTCGCGACACGATCTCCCATTGCCGGCGGGTCAGCCGAAGCAGCGTTGAGGCCGACGCGGGTGAGGGCGTGGGTGGCGGCCAGGGCTGCCGCACGTCGTCCGCGGGTCGTTCCAGGTTCATCGGTAACCTCCTTCGGGATCGGCGGGCCGCGGCGCCACCAGGCAACGGAGCCACCCGCTGAGCGAGAGAGGGTCCCACCCACCGGCCGAACGAGCACGGCCCCACAGCTTCATAAACCGTGTAAGGACCATCAACACGGCGGACGCGACGAGGTCAAGCCCTGGTCCGACGGCCTTTTCGTCCCCGCCAGGCGCAACAAGCGCAGCAGACCGAGCGCCGTCCAGGCCGGTGCCGGAGCTCTTATGACGCCCCGCCTCCCTGGCTGCGAGGGCGATGCTGACACTCACCACCACTTGCCTCACCCGCTATTCCGCTCCCGGATGGCCCCCGCCGTGATCCTCGCTTCCGCCGCTGAGCGCCCACCATGCGCCCAAGGGGGCAAGCACCGAGATCAGCAGCCCGACAGCGATCAGCCGCCGCAGGCGGGAGCGCCGCTGCCTCTGGATCGCTATCGCCACCGGGTTCAGCCCCACGGGCAGGGGCTTAAGGGCGCCGCCCGGCTGCACCTGAGCGTAAGGCCAGTCGTTGGAATAGGTGAGGTACTCGATATTCGTGCCCAGCGGCTGGAGAAAGCGCTCCGGATCAAAGAACGAAGCCGGGCGTCGGGTCTCGATCTGCTTGATGGCGAGGACGCTGATGGGGATGGCGGAGACAAGCCGGTGGTTGATGGTGCGAGAGATCACCATCGAGCTCGGATAGTACGGGAGGGCCAGCGTCCGGTCGTATCGGTACTCGATGGTAGTAAGCACGGTGTCGCCCCGGTGGTTGCAGGTCAGGTCCAGCTCCGCCGGCAGACCCCCGCGCACCTGCAAATGGCCGCCGAGCGGCTCGCCCTCGGGCGTGTCGTGCCGCGCGTGGAACTCGTTGCCTGCCCAGCGGATCGTCCCCGGGCGGGCGTCGGTCACCCCCAACTGGGTGATCCAGCGGAAGGAGGTCTGCTGGACCAAACGCACCGTGACCGGCGGGCCGCTGGAACGGCCCAAGTTGCCGTTGCCAGGGGCGGAATCATAGACCTCGAACCGTGGCCGGGCCGGGTGCGGGCCCAAGGGCAGTGTCAATCCCCAGTAGAGATCGTTGAAGCGGCAACACACAGAATTGCTCGCCTGGAGGTAGAGGAAGCCATTGGCTTGCTCCAACGCCTCGACACTCATGCCAGGATCTTCATAGCGGAAACCCAAGCTTCCGCGATGCACGGGGGCGGTGTTGGGGAACACATGGTACGAGACCTCGAGCTCATGATTCGTCGCCGTCATGAACTCTTGGAACCCCTCCACCACGTCCCGGCGATCCCCCGCGGCGCCCTGGAGCCCATTCCCTCCCAGCAGCAGCGCGCCCGCCAAAGCACAGAACGAGACGAGAGGACCAAACGCGGGGACAGTCTGCCCCCGGCTCAGTGCGGGCGCGCAAGGCCCCCTTGCGCCGCGCCCTTCAGGCGGAGCGGCGCCACCCGGCAACGGAACCACCCGCTGAGTGAGAGAGGGTCCCACCCACCGGTCGAACCAAAACGGCCCCACAGCTTCATAAACCGTGTAAGGACCATCAACACGGAGGACGCGACGAGGTCAAGCCCTGGTCTGACGCCCTTTTCGTCCCACCCAGCGCAACAGGAGCGGCGGAGCAAGCGCCGCCCAGGACCACTGCCGGGCGCGTCATCCGATGGCGGCGAGTGTGCTGGGCATCCTACGCCGAGGCGTGCAAGGAGATTACCGAGCACCGTGCTAAGGCCGGCCGCCACCTCCGGCGGCAGAACGACCTCGAGGGTGTCCAGGTTCACCGATGCCATCTCCCGCCGTTTGGTGGCCAGAAACAATTCCTTGAGCGCTTCCCAATGCCGCGGCTTCGCCTCGGCGACGACGGCGCGACCCAGCGCTACCCCGTCGCGCGCGAACTCGGGGCCCACGCTGACTTCGCGCTCGGCCACGTCCAGATCGAACTTAACCGACGGGTCCGCCCCGGCCGTTGGTCGGCACTCGAAGCCGACGACGCCGCAGGGGCAACACGGGTTGTTGCAGATCCGGAAAACGAGGGTGAAGGAGCGGTCGGCAAACGGCTCGCGTTCGAGCGTCAGCTTGCCGGTCCCGGGGAAGATCGTGACTTCGCCGGTGGGAGCGCGGGTCTCATCGCAGCCAGTCCACCTGGATATGGCGCGTGTCGCTCACCCCGATTTCGAGCAGGTTCGCGTTTTGGTAGAGGGACAAATCCACGTTGACGGCGGGGACCTGGGCGGCCTCGCGCTCCCGCTCCAGCTCTTGAATCGACAGCACGTCCAGCGCCACCGGATCCGTGCTGAAGCGGAGCTGGTTCAGCTCGAAGGTGTAATGGAGCAGGCTCCGGTCCTCCCCGTAATACTGGCCCAGGAGCGCGTCCACGATGTTCAGCACCACGCGGTCGCCGAGGATGGGCAGGGCATAGACCTCCGGCACGGCGGTCGCCAGGCGCTCCCCGCTGGTGACAAAGCGCAGCGTGTTGTCGATGCTGCCCATGCTCAGGCTGTAGAGGTTGCCGTTGACGCCGACCAAGTTGTGGTTGAGCAAGGGGGTGAGGTTGATGAGCTTGGTCATCTCGTGCGAGACCAATTTGGAGACATAGGACTTGCGCCCGATCCCCGTCCCTTCTTTGCCGAACTCCGAGTCGCCCCACACCAACTGGCCGAGGAGGGAGGAGTCGTAGAACTTGGTGGGGTCGTAACCGGCCTCGAGGGCGCCCTCGACGCGGACGCCGTAGCGAGCGTGCAGGGCTACAAATCCCGCTTGGCGGAGGTCGCCCAGGTGTTTGTCCCAGACGATGACGTGCTGGGGCGGCAGGCCGGCGGCCAGGAGCCCTTCGACCACGGCGGCGGCCACTGCCGGGCGCGTGCCGCCCGTCGGCCCGGGGTCCGACACCACCTTGAGGCCGACCACGTCCTGGGTGGAAACCAGGCTGCGCCAGGCGGCGGTGAGGGTGGGTTTGCCCGTTAGGTTGGTCAAGCCGCGGGCGATCATCGGGCGGACCACCTCCAGTTGCGGGGCAAAGGCGACAATCGCCCCCGGGCGTTGGACAATGATTACCCGCGCCTGCGTGGGTGGCGGCGTATCAGCCCCGGCGGCCAGCCCTGCCATCCCGCAAGCGGCCAACAATGCCAGGCCGAGCAATCGCGCTCTCACAGTCCCAGGTTCGTGGGTTTCTTGACTCGTCGAGCGGCGGATGCTACCACCAAGTCCGATGCTGACCACAAAAAAGTGGGGCCAGTTGTCGGTGGGCAAGGCCGCGCTCGAGTGCAGCAGACCTGCCGCGAACTCCCCAGCACCCGGCGCCACGCTCGAGTTGATCCTCGCGGTCCTCCTCTGGGCTGGGGTGGTGGGCTGCACCCCGGCCGGACCCAAGGCCCTGGCGACTGGGGACCGGCTTTTGCGCGACGGCCACGCCGCCGAGGCCATTCCGGCGTTCAAAGAGGCCATCATCCTGCTCTCCACAAACACCCCCGCCTGCGCCCAGGCCTGGAACCACCTCGGCTTGGCTTATCATTACAGCGGGCGACCCGCGCTGGCCGACTTGGCCTACCAGAAGGCCTTGGAAAAAGACTTCAACCTCTTCGCCGCCCGCTACAATCGCGGCTGCCTGGCGCTGGAACAGAATAACCTGCCCACGGCCGCCTCCGAACTCATTACCTACGTCACCCACCGCCCCGAACAGGCCCAGGGCTGGCTCCGGCTCGGCACCGCCTACCTGCGGCTGCGGCAAGTGGACGCCGCCGAACGCTGCTTCCAGCAGACGCTCAAGCTCAACCCGCGCCAGCCGGAAGCGTGGAACGGGTTGGGGTTGACCCAGGCCCTCCGCCGCCGCCCGCGGGAGGCCTTCCGCTACCTCCACGCGGCGCTCAAGTGCCAGACCAATTATCCGCCCGCCCTCCTCAACGAAGCCATCATCGCCCAGGAATACCTCCGGGATTATCCGCTGGCCCTGGAACGCTACAACGCCTACCTCGCCTGCCCGGGAGCCTTGCCGCGGGAGGACGCGGTGAAAAGCCTGGCCCGCATCCTCGAACTGGAGCTCCACCCACCTCCGCCGGCTCCCGCCCGCGTCGCGGCTCAACCCCCCGCGCCCCACCGGACCAACCTCGCGGCGGTCAGTTCGTTCGTGGTGGCCTCCAACACCGCCCCGCCCGCGGTCCGGCCCACCGCGGTGGCTGCCGTCACTCCACCCCGGGAAACCCCTCCCGCGGTGGTGAAGAGCAACCCCCCGCCGGTCGTCACCTCGCCGCCCCCGCCGCCAGCCGAGAGCGCCAAGCCCGCCCCGCGCGAGGCTGCCACTCCGCCGCGCGAGGTCCCGCCCGCCCCCGCCACCAATCCACCGCCGCCTCCCCTCGAGGTAGTCAAGCTCACCTCGGAACCGACGATACCCCCGGCTCAAGACCTCAGTTTGCCCGCCGTAGTTCGGCCGCCGACAGCCCCGCCTCAGCCGCCACCGTCGCCGGCGGCGCCGACGGTGACCCAAGCCCCACCGCCGAAGGTCTCGTCCTCCGCCGACTTTCCGCCCCTGCTCTCGTTGTCCAAGAACAAGGGGGAGAAAGAATCGTTTTTTCGAAGGTTGAATCCACTTCGCTGGGGGCGGGCGATCGAAAAGGCAAACCCGTTGCGGCTGTTTAGCTCCAAGAAGCAAGCCGAGGCCGGTCAGGACACCACGGAAGCTACCAACTCCCTGCCGACGGCCCCCGTCGCGACGCCCCCACCGGTCGCGACCCAGCCCGCCCAAGGCGCGCCATTGGCCGACGCTGAACCAGAAGCCGCCGCCCCCGCGCCCACCGCTC
>JAJXTA010000199.1 GCA_021784265.1 bacterium
CGTGGGCAGGCTGGGCGCACTCCAAGACGCTTCGCGCGCGCCGGGGTCGTGGAGTTCTGCGCCAGCTTGTGGAGTGCGCCAGTCCTCTGGCGCTTTGGGTGGGGCGGCGGGGCGCGGGGAGAGATCGCGGCAAGGGGTGTCGGGCAGGAGGGCCGAAAGCGGTAGAGGACTCCTGCCGGCAGGCAAGACCGCACTCCAAGACGCTTCGCGCACGCCGGGGTCGTTGCGTTGTCCGCCAGCTTGGCGCGCGTTCGCCTGGGAGCGCCGACATCCTTGTCGGCCCCTGCGAGAGCCCGATCAAGGGGCGACGGGAAAGGACGGTGGGACAGAGTCGCGAAGGTGGGAGCGCGGTCCGCATTCTCCCCGGCGCGCACCTCGCCGGCCGCGCAACCGGCGGACGAGGGCACGGACCACGCGTTCGCTGGTGGTCTTGCGGCTGAACTCGTCGGCGCCGGGACTGCCCATCGCCGGGCGGGCATTGCGATAGCGCATGGCGCTCCGCACCACGGCGCGCGCGCTCAAATGTACCTCGGCAATCCCAGTCTCCCGCACCACCTCCTGGACGTTCTCCGGAGTAATGCCGCCCCCGGCCATGACCACGATCCGGCCCGCCGCCTGCCGCTGGAGCGCGGCGAGCAGGACACGGCCCCGCACGGAGTCGGCTTCCTGGCCCGAGGTCAGCACGCGATCCACGCCCAGAGCGATCAACGCCTCGAGGGCAGCCGCCGGGTCGCGCGTCATGTCGAAGGCGCGGTGAAAGGTGACGGCGAGGGGCCGGGCCAAGCGCGCCAGTTCGCGGGTCCGGACCAAGTCCACGTCACCGCGCGCCGTCAGGCACCCAAAGACCACCCCGTCGGCCCCCACCTGCTTCGCCACTTGGAGGTCGGCCCGCATGACGGCCAGCTCGAGGGCCGTGTAGAGAAAGTCGCCGCCCCGGGGACGGATCATGACCATGAGCGGGAGGCGAACCTGGCGGCGCGTGAGGGCGATCGCGCCCGCGCTGGGCGTTGTGCCGCCCTCGATCAAGTCGTCGCAGAGTTCGACCCGGTCCGCCCCTCCACGCTCCGCCGCCACGGCGCCGGCGACCGAGTCCACGCAAATCTCGACCCGCGGCCACGGGGGCGCGGCGGGCCTTGGCCGCCCACGCGGCCGGGCGGTCGGCCCAGGGGACGAGGGGGCGTTCACGGTTTGGGCGCGCCCGGAGGCGAGGGGGGCAAGCGTCGCCGTTTCTCGGGGATGTCCGTCGCCGTGTAGGTGATGAACAGCAGCTTGAAGTACTTGATATAGGCCTTGCCCGCCAGCGCGCCGCTGGAATAGAGGTGCTCGCGGGAGCGAGTGTCGTAAGCCAGCAAGGCGATCTTCGCCGTGGCCAAGAGCTTCTGCGTCTTGTAGAGCGCCACCTCCGGCAGCGCCACCGGTCCGGCCAAGGGCACGGGCAAGCCGGTGGCCGGCATGCCCAAGAGGGTGTCGGCGCTGTCGGTCGAGAGGGCCCCGTTGCGCGCCTCGAGGGTGACGTCGCTCTCCTTGGCGTCGGCCACCAGCAAGGCGCCAGCTTGGCTGAGCGCATCCCGAAGCGCCCCAATCACGTACTTCGCGTCGTAACTATCGAAGTATTGCGTATCGAGGAAGACCTTCTGGTGGGCAAACACGGCGAAACTGGCCAGCGCGATGGCGCGGTCGGCGGCGGTGCTGATCGCCAGTTGCTCCGCCGCCGAGCGGGCCGGCTGGGTCAGCTTCGTCTCCTGGCAGCCCGCCGCCCCCATCAGCACCGCCGCCAGCACCGCGCCCGCCCGCCCGCGCCCGGGGCGCGACCGGCGGTCCGTCGTCACCACGCCGGTCATGGGCGGGGAGGCCGGCGACGGCGAGCCCAACACCCGGGCTCAGGCTGGCGCCGGGGCCGGCCGGCGCGGAGCGCCCCGGCGAGATTGCCTGCGCGAACAACGGTCATGCGATCCGGGCGCAACTTGGGGTGAGCCCCGCCAATTGTCAACGCGCATCCCGGACCGCGCGGGTGCGGGCCCGGCCCGGTCCCAGCGTCGCTTCCTCCTTCTCAAACCGCTCCCCTTCAAGTAAAGATAAGCCCATGCGAACACTTGCGCTGTTCAGCGTCACCCTCCTGCTGGCGGGCTGCACCAAGCTGGCGCCCTCGGCTCACCACGCGCCCGATCCTGCCGCCGCCCGGTTCTCGAAATTGGCCGAGGATTATGTCGCGGGGTATCTGGCTTGGCGGCCGCAGATGGGGACCCTGCTGGGGTTACACCAATATGATGGCCGGGCCCCCGACTACAGCCGGGCGTCGTTAACCGCCGAGCTGGCGCGCCTCAAGCGGTTCGAACGCCGCCTCAGCGCCTTGGACAGCGCGCGCCTCAGCCCCCAGGAACGCTTCGACCAGCGGCTGCTCCTCAGCGCCGTCCGCCGGGAGATCTTTGGCTTCGAAGACCTCCAGACCTACACCCTCAACCCCATGGTCTATGCCGGCACCTTCGACGTGAACATCTACATGAAGCGCGATTTCGCCCCGCTCGCCGACCGCCTGCGCAGTGTCATCGCCATCCTCAAGCAAGCCCCGGAGCTCATGGCCGATGCCCACGCCAACCTCGCCGACGCTCTCCCGCGGCCCCAAGTCGAGACCGCCATCGAGGTCGCCACCGGCGCGGCGGACTTCCTGGCCAAAGACCTCGTCGAAGCGTTCAAAGGCGTCACCGACCCGGCCTTGCAGGCCGACTTCCAGGCCGCCAACCAGCGCGCCGTCGAGGAGCTGCGCGGCTTCGCCACCTGGCTGCATGACCAGAAACTCCCCAAAGCCAACGACCACTACGCCCTGGGCCACGACAAATACGCCCGGATGCTCCTGGTCGGCGAGATGCTCGACCTGGCCCCCGAACACCTCCTGGACCTGGGCCTGCGGGAGCTCGCCCACCAGCAGGCCGCCTTCGCCGACGCCGCCCACCGCATCGACCCGACTCAGCCGCCGCGGGCGGTGTTCCGGGCGATCCAGCAGGACCATCCGCCCGCCGCCGAACTGATCGCGGACACCACCCGTGACCTGGAGGCCATCCGCCAGTTCGTGCTCGACCACCACATCGTCACCCTGCCCTCGCCGGTGCGCGCCCAGGTGGCCGAGACGCCCCAATTCATGCGGGCCACCAGTTTCGCCTCCATGGACACCCCGGGGCCGTTCGAGACCAAGGCGACCGAGGCCTATTACTACGTGACACCCGTGGACCCCACTTGGCCCCCCGCCCAACAAGGCGAGTGGCTCACCGCCTTCAACTATTACACCACGGACATCGTCTCCATCCACGAGGCTTATCCGGGTCACTACGTTCAGTTCCTCTGCCTCAACGCCTCCCCGGCCACCCGCCTCGAGAAGATCTTCACTAGTTACGCCTTCGTCGAGGGCTGGGCCCATTACGCCGAGCAGATGATGGTGGATGAGGGCTTCGGCGCCGACACCTCCGGCGCGGCCCGGGCGGCCAAGTTCCGCCTGGCCCAGGCCGACGAGGCCCTGCTGCGCGTCTGCCGCCTCTGCGTCTCGATCAAGATGCACTGCCAGGGGATGACCGTCGAGCAAGCCACCCGGTTCTTCCAGGACAATTGTTATTACGAGGAAAAACCCGCCCACGACGAGGCCATGCGCGGCACCTTCGATCCCGAGTACCTTTACTACACCGTTGGCAAACTGGAGCTGCTCAAGCTGCGCGCGGACTACCGCCAGCAGGTCGGCGGCGCTTTTGACCTGCGGGCCTTTCACGACGAGGTCCTCCGCCACGGGGCCCCGCCGATCCGGCTGCTACGCGAGGTGATGCTCACCGACCCAGCCCGGTGGAAGGAGACCCTCTGAGCCGAGCCGGCGGGAGCCCGGCGCCGGGGCGCCGTCGTTGAGCCCGGCCGTCCCCGGTGGCGGTGGACGGCGCGACGGTCCTCGTGTAGGCTCGACTCCCGTCATGCCCTATCGCTTGTTCAGCCTGGAAGAGGTGGCCGACTACCTGCACCTGACCCCGGCGGCCGTTCACGGCTTGCTCAAGGACGGGGCGATCCCGGCCGAGAAACGGGGCGACCGCTACGTCTTTGCCAAGCGGGAGATCGACGCCTGGGCCTCCCAGCGCATCCTGGGACTGCCGCGGCGCTCGCTCAGCGATTACCATCAGCAATCCACTTCCCAAACGCGCACGCTGCTGCCCCACGTGGCGATCCTGGCCGACCTGATCGAGCCGGGGTTCATCGAGCCGGCCCTCCGCGCCAAGACCAAAGCCTCGGTGCTCCAAGACATGACCGCCTTGGCCGACCGCACCGGCCGGGTCTGTGATGCCCGTGAGCTGCTGGCCAGTCTGCAAGCCCGCGAGGCCCTCTGTTCCACCGGGCTCCCGGGCGGGCTGGCCTTGCTCCACCCGCGCCATCATCAGCCCTACATGTTCGAGTCCTCCTTCCTGGCCGTGGGGCGAACGGTGCAGGCGATCCATTTCGGCGCCCCCGACGGCCAGCCGACCCATCTCTTCGTGTTGGTCTGTTGCCAAGACGACCGGCTCCACCTCCACACCCTGGCCCGGCTCTGTCTCATCGTGCAACAGACCGCCGCGCTGGACCGCCTCCGCACGGCCCCCGACGCGGCGGCCATGCACGCCGAACTCCTCGCCGCCGAAGCCGAAGTCCTCGCCGCCGCCCCGCCGGCTTCGCGGCGCTCAGCGGGCATCTGAGCGCCTGAACTCAGACAGCGCTGCCAATGACGGCAGATCATGCTCCCGCACCAGACAAGAGGCCTGGCGTACGAGCCGGCAACGGGGCCTGGGGACACCCGCCTGTAGGCCACGCCCGGCGACCACGCCCCAACCCTCCCGTGCTGCCCGACAAAACCCGAGGCTCGCGCCCTGCCAGCTCGCAAGTGCTGCTGGCCCACGGTTGGGCCTCCGTCTCCGGTTCCCCACCAAGGAAGTAGCCAAAGCTCGTTGTGCCCACCCCGTCCACCATGTTGGTCAGCCGGCTGTCGGCGTCATAGGCGTAGGTGGGGATCTGGGCGTTGGCGGCGTTGGTCCTGCTGGTGACCCGACCGTAACTGTCGTAACCCCAGGTGGTTGCCTGATTCTTGCCGTCCAACAGCCTAACCAGGTCCCCGGCGGAGGTAGCGGCCGACCGGCTCGCTTCGTCGTGGCGCTCGTCTCGGCAGTCTCTCGGCCGCAGCTTGCAATATCAACAACGCACGCCTGCTACGGTGAAGGCGTCTCATGGTAGGGCCTTCCCTCTCTAAACAACTCCAAACATTTCAACGCCTTGGCCTGGCCTGCCGCAGTAACACCGGGCATCGTGATTGCGCGCTCCTCGTACTCGATCGCCTTGGCAAAGTCACCCGTCTCGGCGAAAGCCGCCGATAACGTTCCGACGCAGTACCACCTCTTGCCGCCGCCAAGGTCACAGGCCCGCCTGCCTAGCTTCACCGCCTCTTTCCCATCGCGCATGGAGGTTCCCGGACATGTCGCTAGCACCCAAGCCAGGTCGTTATAACCGTCTGGCCCGTCCGGTGCCAGACGGATCGCCATGCGCAGGTCCTCCTTGGCCTTCACCCACTCCCTCTGGTGATAGTATGCCAGCCCACGCCATTGAAACGCCTTGGCGGCCTCGCCGGGCGGCGATAGTCGGATCGCCTTGGTGAAGTCGTCCACGGCTCGCGCCATCTTCCCTTCCTTATAGTAGCACAGCCCTCGATTGTAAATCGCGGACGCGAAATCCGGACTGAGGTTAAGCGCTTGGTTGAGGTCCGCGAATGCCTCATCAACGCGACCGTGCCGGCGATACAAAGCTCCCCGGTTGTTGTACGCCCTGGCGTCCCCCGGGCTAAGCCTGATCGCCTGACTATAGTCCCGTAGCGCGGCTTCCGTGTCACCCTTCAGAGCCCGAGCAATCCCGCGATTGCGGTAGGCCTCAGAGTTCGTTGGACTAAGCCGGATGACCTCGCTCCAGTCTCCAATTGCCTTGTCCACCAGCCCGGTATGGTACTCCCCAAAAACTGGACAGGTGATTAAGACAGTGGCAGATAAGAAACAGTAACGTCACCTCTCCGAACGATGAAACGACAACGCCAGCTTCACCCTGCG
>JAJXTA010000200.1 GCA_021784265.1 bacterium
GCAAGCTCATTGGGTTTCTGCCCCAGGAGTATCCCAAGTTCAATGTCATCGATTACTACACCAAGGGGATGAGCTTCTACCACCTGGACTCCGGGCGCATCGAGCCGCACCCCAATACCACCAATCTGCACCATCTCTACAACCCCTCCTTTGCCCCCAACGGGAAGTGGATCGCCGCCACCGTCCATGCCGGCATGGGCTACGACCACACCATCCTGCTCATCGAGGCGCACGGCAACCGCATCCTCAACCTCCACATCCCCGGCTGCCGCCCCTGCCTGAGTCCGGATAACCAACACATCGCCTGGGGCCCGGGCGACCACGAGATCGCCGCGGCCCCGATCGACCTCGACGCCGAGACCCCGGTGGTTGGGGAGCGCCAAGTCCGGATTAAGGACGACCAGAACAAGATTTACCACGTCGATTGGTCGCCCGACAGCCGCTTCCTGAGCATCAGCCGTGGGCCGGAGGGTGAAGGGGACGTGAGCAAACCGGGCACGTTCGCCGCCGCCTGCGAGATCGTGGGGGTGTACGCCGGGGGTTGGAATCTCATCGCGGTCTCGGCCCAGCGCCCCGGCATCCTCGATCTCAATCAGGCGACCCCGGCGGATTTCGCCACCCTGACGACCAACGGGTGCAGCAACAAGGAATCGGCCTGGTTCTGGCCGCGTCGCCCGCACCCGGTGCGCACCTTGGGCGCGGCCCGGTGACGGCGTTGCTGTCGGTCAGTTCCGGTGCGGGCGCAGTGAGCGCCTGTGCCGCGGGAGACCACGCCCCACGGAAGTCACTGGCGCACCCAGGCGAGGAAGTCACTCCAAGGTCTCAGAATCGCCTCCAAGGCGGGCGGTAGCCCTCGCGGCGGCTGCGCGGGGTTTCAATCGGCCGATCGCGCGCCCCAGGTCAAATGGTGCCAAGCGGCGTTCCGGCGGAATCCGCCCTCGGCCTCGGGTCAGCCATCGCTTGTAGTCATGGGTCTCGTCCACGGTTGGATAGCCGAGCGGCCCGGCGGGCGACCTCGGGCCACCCGCCGCCTGCCAGCGCGCGGCCCACACCATCCAGGTTTCGACGTTGCGCACCGGAATCACCAACAGCCGTCCTTGAGCCGGGTCGAGAGCGGGGAGTCCCGCCTGTGACAACTCCGCGGTAAGCTGTTGACGCCGCGCTTCGAGGCCCTGGCCATCCTCATCAATCAGGACAATGAGCCCGGCCTTGACTGCACGCCGGACCTGGACGCGCACTTCTTCGATAAACCACGCCCGGGCGCGGTCGAAATTGCCGTTCTTGCCAGTCCATTTGCGGCAGACGTGATAGGTGCGAGGCTCTACGTTGCGCTCATAGAGATAACCACACGCGACAGCGGCGTGGTCCGCGTCCTCGGGGACAATGATAACGCTACACGCGCGCGACATCGGGTCCGTCGGATTGGGCCTGGCACCCCGGGCCTTGCGCTTAACCCGTCTGGGCCCAACCGCGAGCCACCATCTCCGAGAGCGGCATGGCCGAGTCGGGAAGGCGTTCGACTCGTTCCGCCACCTGATGGCAGCGGGTCGGGCCCAGCGCGGCGCGTTCGAGCCATCGCCCCGCTTGCTCGGCAAAGAGGTCAATGGACATGGGATGATGGCTGGTAATGATCGCCTGGAGTTGTCCGGCCGTGCCGGCATCGTGAAGGCGGTGCAGCAAGGGCTGGATTTCGGTGAGGCCGAGGAAATTTGCCGGCTCATCGATGATAAGGGTACCGCCCCAGGTCTTGGCCACGGCGAGCGCGTGTTCGAGAATTACGATCGCCCGTTGCCCGGCCGAAAGCTCATCCAACCTGAGTTTGATCTCTTTCCCGTTGACTTGGAAGACGGCCTTCGCGATCCGCAAGCTCCCTTCCGCTTCCAACTGAAACAGGGCCAGCTCAGGGAGAAGTCCATCTTTCAGCGAACGCTCCGCCTCTCGGCAAGCCAGCCCTTCCGCGCTGAGAAGGTGGAGCAACCACCCGGCGAAGTTCCCACCATTGAAGTCGATCATTGGTTCGTCCGCACGCGTCTCGGCGGAGACGGAGTCTGGATTGATGCCGAGGATGACCAGTTGGTTGAAAAAGCGGCGGAAACGCTGCAAGAGCCGGTTGTCCGCCACCTCTTGGATCCGGGCCACACCGGAGTAGAGCCAATCCATCATGACCTCCGGCCCCCTTTGGCCACTGTCTTTGAAGAGCTGCGCCCTGAAACTCGGCGCCCCGCTGGTTTGCGGCGTATTGGGATCGAGAGAGGCCCGATAGAGATCTTTGTCCTCAAAGGCCAGTCGCTCTTCAACCACGCGATTTTGCCTCCGCAGGCGATCATACCCGATGCGTAGCGCATAGTGGTAATTCCCACCCGCGAGCGCTTCGGCCCCTTCCCCGGTGTTAGGGGTCCTGACGTCAACCTCAAAGACTTGCTCGGCGCGGTTATCCCAGCGGGTTAAGGATGCGGTCGGGAAAAGGGTCTCGAGATTGCCCCGTTGCGCAAGGAGGTTGGCGACGCTCCGTAGGGCCTCCAACACGGTGCTCTTGCCAGAACCGTTCGGGCCTGTCAGCAGGGTGAAGGTGTCGAACTCGATCGTGAAGTTCTGGAGGCACTTGAAGTTGTCGGCATGAAACCGCGTGAGCATGAACCCACGATTACCTTTCAGCCATCGCGGTGGCAAGCCCGCAGACGCGGCTGCGGGCGGAGGTGCGCCCCCGCTTCGGCTCGGCGCGCCCGCTACGCCGGCGGGGCTGGCGCCGAGACATCGGGAGCCGGTGCCGACGGGAGTGGGGGCGCCGGGTGGACCGCCGCTGGGGCAGTCGGTTCAGCGGCCGGCTTATAAGTGGCGATGGCATCGACCCGGTAGTGGCGTTTCGCGCCTTCGAGTTCGAATTGGACTTCCTCGCCAGCTTTCTTGCCCAGGAGGGCTTGGGCGATGGGGCTCAGGTAGCTAATGATGTGTTGTTCGGCGTCGAAGTCCCACGCCCCCAGAATCTGATAGTCCTCGGCGTGGTTGGCGGCCAGGTCGGTCACCCGCACCCGGGTGCCGATCCCGACGACATCACTCCGCGGGTTGGTGAAGTCGGCGCCGCGGGCGCGGACCAGTTGCGCCTCCAGCTCGCTTTTGCGGCGCATAAGGAGGCGATGCGCCTCCTTGGCCGCTTTGTATTCGTGGTTCTCGCGCAGGTCGCCGTAGCTCCGCGCCACCGCGATGTCGCGGGAGTTGGCGGGGATCTTCTTCTGGACCAGCTCGTTGTATTCGGTCTTGCGCCGCTCCAGACTGTCCCAGGAGACGACCAGGGCGGCGTCCTGGCGGGTGTGTTCGCCGGAGATGAGGGTCTGGACCGAGGGGAAATGCTTCACGATCCGCGCCAGCAAGGACCGCTTGTCCATGTCGTCGAAGCTCGGGGAAAGCTGGAGGGCGCGGGTAAGGTCCTTGATGACCTCGATGTCGGCCGCCTCGATCAGTTCGACGAGCAGCTCTTGGTCATCGAGGATGAAGTCGCGCAGGCGATTGGATTTCTTCTCGTTGAACTGGTCGCGCTCGATGGCGGTGAGCATGGCGCGGAACACTTCCGGTCCCAGGATGTCGGCGAAGGTGTCGGAGCGCTCCTTGGCCAGCCAGAGGAGAAGTTCGCTGCTGGCTTGGTGCTGGCTAATGAGCCGGGCGAGGGAGGTCTTGAGGCTGTCCAGATGGCCCTCAGCCACCAGCAGGGTCGCGCATTCGGAGCAGAGCTTGGCGGTGACGGTGTTGAGAATGCCCGAGAGGGCCTCGTGCCATTCGGCGGGCTTGGCCTCTTTGAACGATTGCAGGGACCGCTTGTGTTTGGGGGCGGGAACCTGTTCCAGGACCCGGCCCAGATGGTCCACCTGGGCCCAGATGTCCTTGGTGGCCAGTTCGCCCTCCACGGGGCCTTGGCCCGCCGCCGCGCGGAGGTCGTCCCGCATGAAGATGGCTTCCAGCGCCAGCGCCGAGAGGGTGCGTTGATGGGAGACGATCTCGGTGTTGAGCAAGGCCACCGCCTCCGTCACGGCCGCGTTCCCATCCCCTAAATCCGCGAAGTTGCGCAGCAGCTCGCCCGCGATCACCAACCGGGCCTTGAGCCCCTTGGCCCCACGGAACTCGCTCATCAACCGATCTTGCAGGGAGACTTCCTTGGCCTGGAAGGCCAGCGGCTCGCTCTTCTTGAGCGGCACCACGAAGTGGCCGTCTTTCTTCAGTTCCCGCTTGGCCGCGTCCCACCATTTCTTCCAGTCCTCGGTGATCACATCCGGGACCAACACCTGTTGGATCTGGTCCAGTGTGGCCTTGCCGCCGTAGCTTTCCAGCACCAGGCGGATCAGGTCCAAGTGGCGCACGGCCGCCATTTGTCGCAAACTGTTGAGGTCCTCCATCTTGCGCACCAGGATGTGGTCGCGGGAGATGGGTTTGAGGGAATCGGCGGCGAAGGCCAAGTCCATCGAGTGCCCGGCCTTGTTGGGGAAATCGATCGTGAACCGCCCGAAGACCGTGTCCACCTGGGTGATCCGGCCAAAACCCCAACTGCGGTGCAGGCAGTAGCCAGTCTCCGCCAGGACGACCAGCGGATCAACGTGGTGCCGACTGATCTTGCCCGCCGCCACCAGCTTCTCAAATTCTTCTCTCATATCTGCTTAGCACTCGCTTCTGGCTCCGAGCCAGCCGCATTATTACGGCGTGGGCCGCCAAAAACCAAGAGAAATTGCCGTCCGCCTCCTCGGGCAGGCCGGGCGGGGGCCGGACTACCTCGAGCAGCGGCTCGACGCGGCTCTGGCCGGGCAGGAGCTGAGCGGGCCGGATCGAGCCCTGACCCAGGAGCTGGTTTGCGGCGTGACCCGATGGCAAGCAACCCTGGACTGGCTCGTGGCTCGCCGGGCACCCCGGCCTCCCTCTCAGCCGTTGCTCCAGAACCTCTTACGCCTCGGACTCTACCAGCTCTTCTGGCTGAACCGCATTCCTGATCATGCGGCCGTGGGGGAAACGGTGGCGCTGGCGCGGGAGCTGGGCTTCGGGGCCCAGGCCGGCTTCGTCAACGCCCTGTTGCGTGGCTACGCCCGCGACCGCCCGGTCACCCAACAGGCTTTGGCGGAGCTGCGAACGACAAACCCGGCCCTCGGCTATTCGCATCCGGCCTGGCTGGTCGCCCGGTGGACGGCCCGGTGGGGGGAGGCCCGTGCCGCCAAGCTCATGGAGTGGAACAACACCCCGCCGCGTAACTACGCACGGGTGAACATGTTGCGCGCCGATCCCGGGCGGCTGCTGGACCAGTGGCGCCAGGAGGGGGTCGAGTACGACTTCGGCCAGTGGGACTGGGTTCCGGAGAACTCGGTCTTCAGCCTCAAGGCCCACCCCCCATTGACCCGCCTCGCCAGCTTTCAACAGGGCTGGTTTTACGTCCAGGACCCCAGCACGCTCCTGGCGGCGGGGCAATTGGGAGCCCAGCCCGGCGAGACGGTGTTGGATTGCTGCGCGGCGCCGGGAGGCAAGACCACCCTGATCGCTCAAGCCATGCGCAACCAGGGACGTCTCCTCGCCCAGGAGATCTCCGAGGAGCGGCTGGACCTGGTGCGGGAGAACTGCGCCCGTCTGGGCCTCACCTGTGTGGAGCCGACGCTGGCACCGGGTCCAGCCCCCTCCCGCGAGCCGCCGCCCGGGCCCGCGCCTGACTCGGGCCTGTGCGATCGGGTGCTGGTCGATGCCCCGTGTTCGAACTCGGGGGTGATGCGGCGCCGGGTGGAACTCCGGTGGCGCTTACGCCCGGAGGAGCTGCTGCGGTTGCGGGCCCTGCAACTCGCCCTGCTGGAGCAGGCCGGCCGGCGCCTGCGACCCGGCGGCACCCTGGTCTATAGCACGTGCAGCTTGGAGCCGGAGGAGAATCAAACCGTGGTGCGTGAGTTCCTCGCCGGGCATCCAGGCTTGCGTCTCGAACAGGAGCGGCAACTGCTCCCCTTCGTCGAGGGAGTGGACGGGGCTTACGTGGCCACGCTGCGGCGGACTATCACACCGTGCTGATGAGTTTGGCCGAAACCCAGCGCATCCGGATGGCCACGCTTCCGGCCTATGACGCCGCTCGCAAA
>JAJXTA010000201.1:0-646 GCA_021784265.1 bacterium
CGCCTCGGCCGACCTCGCCCACTGGACCGCCCTCAAGACGAACGTCGCCACGGACGGCTACTTCGACTACTCGGACACCAACGCGGTCGGGTCGCGCCTCCGTTTTTACCGTGGACGCTGGGTGCCCTGACCCCGGCCGGTCGGACCACGCCGCCCAAGTGACCGGGGCGGACTTGCTTCGCTTTGCTTGCAGTCTGGCCGGCTTGTTCAATGGCGCAGAGTCAGAAGCCGGACGATGTTCCCCAGCACGGCGGCCGCGAGATAAAAAAGGGTGAACCAGCCAATCGGAATGACGCCGCGCCAACCCCGAGTCGAAAACAGGTAGATGGGTGCGAGGACCGGCCAGGTGAAGAAGACGAGCGAGTCGAAGTCGTATGCCGGCGAACAACCGCGCTGCCGTGCGTCCGCGAGAATCCACAGGGCGATGCTGCCGGCGAGCAGATACACCGCGAGTATGGCGACCAAGGGAGACCCTCCGCCGGGAGAACCAAGCCCTTGGTCCAGGGCGACCGCGCTCAGGCAGTAGAACATCACCGCTGGCAAGGACCCGAACCATCGGACTCTGCGAAGGCTCATCGGGTCGGGAATGTGCCGGACACGCGGAGCCTGCTTCAAGCTAAAGTCCCGTCTCAATTTGAGGAGCGAG
>JAJXTA010000201.1:656-6052 GCA_021784265.1 bacterium
CGGCACAGGAATGGCTCGCATACCCCAATCCTGCCCTGCCCCCCACGCCCTGTAAAGCTACATGTTTGATGGAAATGCTCTAAAGTCCCGTCTCAATCTGAGGAGCGAGTTGACTCAGGATAAATGTTACCGGGGGGGGGAGGTGGACGAGGTGTCCGCCGTTCGGCCGCCTGGCGCTTGACGGACAGTGTCCCGCTTGGCCATATTGGCTTGGTTGTTGGTCTGGACAGGCCATGTTTTTCGTAGTTTTTCCTGCGGGGGTGGACTATCGGGCGCGAAGGTACCCCGTGGTCACGTTCACCCTCATCGGTCTCAACGTGCTCGTTTATCTCGTGACGCTCGCGGTGCGGCTCAACGGCGGCAGCGCGGTCGATCCCTGGATTTACGAGCACTTCTGGTTGATCCCCGCCCAATCCACCTGGTACACCTATCTTACCTCGCTCTTCATGCATAGCGGGCTCACTCACCTGGTGTTCAACATGCTTTACCTGTTCCTGTTCGGCGCGTGCGTCGAGGACCTGATCGGCCGGACCAAGTTCACGGTTCTCTACCTGCTGGGTGGCTTGATCGCGTCCCTCACCTATATTGCCGCCGCGCCGGGACATTTCACATCCCGAATCCCGGTCGGCGGCGCGTCCGGCGCGATCATGGCCTGCATCGGTGGCTTCCTCCTTTTCCTGGCCCGGACGAAGGTTGAGTTCAAATGGGTTTTCGTTCTTTTGTTCTTTTTCGTGTTTCGGGTCTTTTCGGGCAGCTTTTTCCTCCCGGCCTGGCTGGTGATCTCGTTCTTTTTCGGCGGGGACCTGCTGGGGGAGGTCCTGACGTTGGGTGGCGTCGTGAGCAGCTCGGTGGCGTTCGCCGCGCACCTGGGCGGCTTCCTCTGGGGTTTGGGGGCGATCTCGCTCGAAAAACAATGGCAAACGCGACTGGAGCCAGCGAAGGAAGCGCCAGACGCATCTCTCCGCCTTCCCCACGCCGCCCCGGCGACCAACGAAACGGGAACGATCTACCTTTTCGTGAACGACGCCCAAGCCGGACCGTTCACGCTGACGCAGGTCCACGAGATGTTGGCGCTCGGCTCCATTCCGGCGGACGCGCACTACTGGCAGGAAGGCATGACGGAGTGGCGAGGCGTGGCGGATCTCCAGAATCCCACCACTGGCTGAACCTGCCACACGGAGCCGCATATTGTCAGACGCCACCGATGCACCGAATCCCGATCCGCCCCAGATGCATTCGTGAAGGTCTGACGAGCCGACTTGGAAATCGGCGCTTCCTGCCAAGTGCTGGTGTGGGGCTCGCTGAGCTGGACTCGTCCTGGAAGTAAGCCCGCCGCCAGCGCTTGCCCGGAACCAGTCCATCGGTTATCGTCTACACATGACGCCACAACGAACGCGACTATGATTATCACAGCTTCCATCGTGGTTGGGATCCTGATGGCAGCTTTGCTCTTTCACAGCCTGTTCGATGGGGTGGATGACCTGCTGGATTGCTTGCGGTCCTGCTTGACGCCGGACATCTTCGCCGTTTTCCGGGGCGAGTGGGACGAACAGGTGTGGGCCAAGGCAAAGTTGTTCGTCTATGTCGGTTTATCGGCCGGCAGCGGCGCTCTCACCTTTTTCGGTCTCCACAAGTTGTTCGGTTGACCTTCCGGCGGGCAATGGACGGAACCCGTGGCGGTGTCTGTCGCCGCCTGTTGCCAGCCACTCGTGTTCGGCACTCACTACGTGCTGCCCCACTTCACCCCCGAAGGTTCCGTTGCGTGTCCAAGATCGGATCATTCACTCACCCTGGATTGCCGGTCGTTGCCGAGGTCATCCACAGCCTGGCAAAGGACAGTTCATCAAGGGATTCGGCAAAGGACATTCCTTACCGTTTCAGCCGTACATGAATTGCCGCCATCCGATGCGATGACGGCAACGCTATGCTTATGGCAGACCAACCCACTACCGGCAGGTCATTTCTTGTTGCTCCAGTCGTACTTCGTCGGACCTGGATCGAGTTTGCCCAATAGCTTGTCCGCGTATTTTTGCAGGTCGTCCGCGCCCTGATCCAAAATAGGATCGGCCTTCGGGCCGCCTTCGATTCCTTGGATCTCCTTGTCGATGCCATCCAGTATCTTCTTGAGGTCCGCGTTGTAGTCCTGAATGCCGTAGGAGGCCAGGGTGGTGTCCTTCCAAGCGAGGCTGCCCTTGACGAGGCTCAACTCTCCTTTGAGTGGCCCGATGGCAAAGCTGATTTTCGCGGCTCCTTCGGCTGTCTCCACGGCGATCCCCGCAATGACCGACTGCAGGAGCGTGTAACCGGTTTGTTCCAGTTGAATGCCCAGATCGAACATGTCGTTACCGCGGTTATCGCCTTGCATCATCATGTCCAGGCCGAGGTACTGCAGTTTCACGCCAGGATTGATAACATGATTTACGATCTTGGCGGTTCGTTGGATGCCCCGGAAACCCGCGCGGGCGAACGAAACCTGATACTGTTCGATCGTGCTGTTCACCGACAAGCTCATCGACATCGAGACGAGGTCGAACTGTCCCCCAGTAGGATCGACGAAGTTCACCGGGTTGTTACGGGCATAGATGTAACGATGCCGGCTGGCGGGGTCCGTCAGGTCGCCCGGCACTGGATCCCTGCCGTAGAACCGGCCCAAGCTGGGAGACATGTATCTGGCCCGCAGGTAATCCAGGCCGAGATGCTTGTCCCGCTGCTCGCCGGCGAACAGGTAGCTGTTCTCGGTGGTGCCCGTTTGGGCCGTGATTCGGCCGAAGGCATCGTAGTCGTAACTATCCGTCGCGAGGCCGGTCTGGTCGGTCAACAGGCGCGTGCTGCCCAAGCCGTCCGGATGGTAGTAGGACCGAGTCCCAGAACGGTTTTGTGAAACGAGGCCGAGACCGTAGGTGTAGGCATCGCTCAGGCTCGCGGGTTGGCCATTGACCGAAGTCCACTCCTCGATCACTTGCGCGTTGGGGACGTTGGCGTCCACCAGGTAGGTGATCTGGTTGGTATTGCCGCCCTCCGCAACCGTCGCACCCACGCGGATGCCATCGGCGTCATATTGGTACCCGATCTGATGGACGCCGTTGCTGTCCGTGATGGTGGCCGCGGAGAGGCGGTTGTCTGAATTCCAAGAATAGAAAGCGCTCCGGAGGGAATTGCTCTGCGACAAGGTGTTGCCGTTGCTATCGTAGGTGTAGAACGTGACCTCTCCGCTGATCAGGTTGGTTTCAGCCAGCACCTGGTCGTTGACGTCATACAAGTAAGCCGATCCCTCCGGTGAGCCCGTGATGCCGACGGCTGAGTTGAAAGCCAAACGATTGCCCACCGGATCGTACGCATAGGCATTGGTCCGATTTCGTCCGGCGGGGTCGTTGAACACAGTTTCGCCCGTCAACTGTCGCGCCGGATCGTACGCGTAACGGACCTGGCGGCCACCCAACTCCTGCACCATCAAGCGATCCCCGGTCGCGCTGAGGGTGTATTGGTAACTGGAGAGCACGTTGGTCGAGGCCCGGTTCTCCACGCGCGTCTGTCGGTTCAACAGGTCAAATGCGTTGGAGCGCACGGTGCCGTTGGGCAACTGTGCCGCGATGAGGTTGTTGGCCGCATCGTAGGTGTAGCGCGTCACCCCTCCGTCCGGAGCCGTCACGGTCTGCAGGCGGTTTAACACATCGAAGGTGAACGTCTGCGTGCTGGAGATGGACGCCTGCGGATTGAAGCCAATGAGCGTGGTCCGATTGCCCGCCGCGTCGTAGGCGTAATGCACCGAGCGTCCATCCGGATCAGTCCGCGAGATGAGCCGATCGCGCACGTCATAGGCAAAGCGCGTAACCCCACGCGCGTCGGTGATGGTCTGGCGGCGTCCCGTGGAGGTGTAGGTGAAGTGGGCGGAGTTACCTTCCGGGAACCGCTCCGCCGCCAGCAGGTTGTTGGCGTCATACTCGTAGCGAAGTACCTGGCCATTTAAGTTGGTGGCGCTTGTAGGCTTGCCGATGCCGTTGAAGAGGATGGTCGAGATCTGACCCGACGGCAGGGTCGTCGTTCGGCTGAGGGCCACTGGATCATTGGCGAACCGGGTCACATGGCCGTTGGCGTCGCGTTGCAACGTCAGGGCGCCTTCCTCGTCGTAGGCATATTCGGTCCGCTGGCCGAGCGGGTTGACCACGGCGGTCAGTTGGCCGAGCGCGTCGTATTCATAGTGCGTGGCTGCCCCGGCCTGATCGACTTCAGCAATGGCACGGCCCAGCGCGTCGTAAGTGGTGCTCGTGGCGCTGCCGTCGGCGAAGATGGTCCGCACCAGACGGCCCATGGGATCGTAGAGGTAGAAGGTGGGATTGCCCGCTCCATCCGTCGTGGCCGTCTTGTTTCCGCTGGCGTCATAAGTCGTCGTGGTCACGTAGCCCAGGGCGTTGGTCATGGCGACTTGGCGACCGGTGGCGTCATAGGCGAATGTCGTGCGGTTCCCGCGCTCATCAGTCCGGGCAGTCAGGCGTCCGGCCGCGTCGTATTCGTTGAGGGTCGTGGGCAATGGGGCGCTAGGATCGCCCGGGTATACCGTGGTGACCAGGCGGCCGAGGGCATCGTATTGAAAGTAAGTGACGCGCCCGGCGCGGTCGGTTGAAGAAACCCGCCGCCCGGCATCATCATAGGCGTAGCTCGTGCTCGTGCCGTCGGGATAGACCATCTGCACGAGTTGGTTCTGGTCGTCGTAGTGGAATTCCGTGCGGTTGCCCAAGGCATCCACACTCGCCGTCGGGTTGCCCACGGCGTCGTATTCCCGACGCGTGGCGTTGCCGGCGGCATCGGTGGTGGTGGTGGGGGCGCCATCGACATTGTAGCTGCTCGTGGTGATGTTGGTGCGGAAGACGCCCGGTGCCACGGAGACGATGGCGGTCATACCAATTTGGTAGCCGTTGGCATCGTAGGTGTAAGTGGTGACATTCCCAAGGGTGTCGGTCTGTTTGGTGAGATTGCCCTGGCTGTCGTACTCGAAGCGCGTGACGTTCCCGGAAGCGTCAGTTGCCGACGTCTTATTGTTGGCGCCGTCGAACGTGTAGGAGGTAACGTTTCCAGCAGCATCAACGGTGTTGGTCAGGTTGCCTCGGGAGTCATAGACGTTGACGGTCGTGTGCCCCAGGGGGTCGGTCGTCGTGAGCAGGTGCGCATCGCTGTCATAGGTGTTGACTGTCACATTACCGAGCGGGTCGGTATGAGTCAGTTGATTGCCATTGGCGTCGTAAGTGTACAGGTTGGTGTTACCGAGCGGATCCACCTGCATGGTGATGTTATTGTTTAGGTCGTGATCAAATCGTGTCACTCCGCCGAGGGCATCGACCTGGACCACGACGTTGCCCCGATCGTCATAGGCGAAGAGCGTGGGGTTCCCCAGCCGGTCG
>JAJXTA010000202.1 GCA_021784265.1 bacterium
TCATAGATGGCCCGGATTTCCGAGGCGGCCAGTGCCCGGCTGTAAACATCCACCTCGTCGAGCAAGCCCAGGTACTGGGGACCCGGCCCGCCGTCGAACGGCTTCTGTCCCAGGTAGAGGTTGTAGGTGGTTTGCGGCACAAACACCCCGAGATTCCGCTGCACCTGTAGTTGTCCATCCAAGTAGAGGGCCGCTTGGCCGTCGGTGGCGCGGTAGGTCAACGCGACATGATGGAAATTGGTCACCACGTTGTCGTAGCCGTACTCGGTGCGGTTGGTGCCACCGCGGTCCTGGACCAACACGACGCGCGTGCCACTCGGACTGACCAGCGAGACCGCCAAGTCCGAGGCGCGCGGGCTGTTCAGGCGGAGGCCCACCTTCACGTCGGTCACCACGCGGGCATCAGTGACTAGGTTCGTGGCGACCGTGACCGCATCGTCCAGGAGGGGCACGACGTTGGTCCGGGTCGAGTCGCGCTGGTAGGCGGTGCCCAGGTTGCGCTCCAGCTCGACGCGCAAGAAGTAATTCACCGGGCTGGCCGTGGGGTTGAAGAGGCCGATGTAGTAACGCCCGGCGGTCAGGGGCGGCACGTCGGTGGTGCCAACGCTCAAGCTGCCGCCCGGCGGGTTCAGGAAGGCGGCCTTGTCATAGGTCGTCACCGTCGGGGGTGAACCTCGCTGCAGGTACACGTTCATCGGGCCCGTCAACGACCCGACCAACACGGTCAGCTTGCTGGCGTCCGCGGGGACATCGACGAAGTAATTGCGGAACTGATCGGCCAGGAGGGTGCCCCCAATGCCGAGAAACAGGTCGGGGTTCGGCTGGATGGTGATGGTCAGACCCAGCACGCTACCGGTTTGGCTCAAGCCGTTGTCCACCATCGTGAGGATCCACTGGCCGGAAGCCTGGGTCCCCATGAAATCCAGCAGGCTGCCCGGGCCGTCGGTGTGCCGGGCCAAGAGGGAACCGCTGGCGCTGTTGTCGTCATAGAAGAGGGTGTGGAGCCCGCTGATGGAGGTCTCGTCCACGGAATGATTGTTCAACACCACAAACTGGCCACCGTGACTAAGGTTGCCGAGCAAATCGCCCATCTCGTTGTGGAAGAAGGACTCACTGACGGTCACGTTGCCGACTTGCACCGGGCTCGTGGCGACGGCGAAGACCATGACCGCCCCGGGCGCCACCGGTGAGCCATCGGGGATGAACACCGGCACGGGCATCCCGCGCAGGATCTGATTTCCGTTTTGGTCCCCCATCCCGAACGGCAACGCGCTCGAAAGGCCGGCAAACCCGAACTCCGCCCCCATTTGGTCCTCCGACTTGACGCCGATGTAGAACACCTCGCCCGGCGCCGCGTTGGTGAACGCGACCAACTCGTCCCCGCCACGGTTGAGTGACTTCGCGGCGGCCGCCAGCGAGGCCGGGGCGAGGGTCAACAAGCCGGCGTCGCCATTGCGGGTCACGTAGAGGTCGATGTCGGCGCTGTTATTGCGCGGCACGGAGAGGTCCGGCGGCAGAAACGTCAGGAAGGCGACGTAGGGACCGTTGGTGATGCCTTGCACGCCAGGCTGCGCGGTGTTGGTGAAGACGAAGAAATGCCACTGGTTGCTGCTGCCCGCGAGCCCGCCCAAGAGGGGGGAGTTGGCGCCCACGTGCTGCCGGAGCAACGGTACCCCGTTGGTCACCACGGTCGGGACCACCGCCAGGGTGTTCGTGGCGGCGGCGGGGAGCTGCGTGAGGGTGAAGCTGTTGGTGGCCGTGAGCGACACCACCAAAGCGTAGTCCTGAGCGATGCCGTTGGGATGAGCGGTGACGGCGTTGACGTTCACGCGCCGGCCCACCACCTGGAGGGTGTACCGCCCGTCCAGCGGATGGGACAGATACACGTTCTCGACGTTGTTGATATTATCCAGGTTGGGGGCGGTATTGGTGAGGGTGGCCGAGGTGTAGTCACTGCTCGCCGCAAAGTCATTCCCCACGAAGACATCCCCGGTCACTTCGTTGGAGACGATCAGGTCCAGGTCGTTGACCAGCTTCATGGCGGCCGCGGGGTTGCCCGGGGGGTCGGTCCACACCAAAGTGACGCGCAGGTCGGCCAGGGCGGCGTTCGCCGGCACCACCACCTCGTAGGTGTGGCTCTGGCCGGTGACCAGGGCGTTGGCGCCGGTCTGATTCGTCCACTGGACCGGCCACGTGCTCGGGTCGGTCTGGTTGGTCACCACCGCCGGGAGCATGCCGGGGAGGTTGGCCAGGCCCCAGCCTTGGTAGTTGATCGAGTTCCGCACCTGAAAGTCGTACTGCGGATTGGCGGACACGGCCCCGTTGATCAGGAGGGCCTTCAGCAGGGCCGGCGTATAGGCGAGCTGGTGGGTCTCAAAAAACTCCTGCACCAAGGCCAGCAGACCCGACACCGCCGCGGCGGCGGAGCTCGTGCCCCACCCAAACCGATAGTATGGCTTCAAACCGTCATCCAGCCCCTTCAACACACTCGCCAGGCTGCCGCCCCCGATGGACACCTGCAGGGTGACTTGCAGATCGAAGTTAACCGGCTGGCTGCTCGGGTTCCCGATACTGTAGTACCAGACATCGGCCGCCGGCGCGTTGATCACCGCCTGGTTGGTTCCCTGGAAATCAGCGGTCGTCGGGAAGACACCCTCCTTGATGTAAATCGGCAGTCCAGGGAAGGGACTCGGCGAAGAGCCGTTGGTGAGGACGGTGACGGTGAGTGACGTAGTGCCCGAAGGAATCGTGATCGAATAGTTGTTCAACACGCCCGGGGTCACGATCTGGCCGGGGTAGGTGTTCACCAAGCCGTTGGCACTGTTCGTGTTCACGTCCCACCCCGTGGCTCGGGTCGAGACCAGGAAACCGCCGGGCGCGACCACGTCCGGTTTGAAGCGCCCGGTGTCACCCTCGATACCGATGCCCACGTTGCCCCGGCTGGAGAAGGGGGCGACATCGTCGCTGGAGTCGGTTTGGGGCAGAAAGGGTTGGTTGGTCGTCAACAAGCCGTCAAGGAGCTGGACCACGAGATTGGTGATGTAACGCGGGCTGTTGAGTGCGCCCACGGTGATGACGTTCTTGGCCGTGCCGGGGGAGGTGATAGTGCCCGGGCTGCCTCCCTGCCCCCCGTCGTTGCCCGCGCCATCGTTGCCGGCGGCGAAGACGTAGAGGATCGGCTGCTGGCCCGTCATCTCCGGCAGCGCATCGCGCACGGCAGCATCGTAGCTGGCAGCGGCGGTGTCGTAATCATATTGCGCCACGTAGCCCCAACTGTTGTTCGAGATGAGGGCATTGGTACGGCCAAGAGCAATGTAGTTGGTGCGCGCCGCCGTTTCCTGCAAATAGCTGTCCGACTGGACCGGTCCCGTTTGCTGGTTCACCGGCAGCACGAACAGTTGCGCGGCGGGCGCCAGGCCGCGGAAGTTCGCGCCGGGCAGCGACCCCGGGGCGTTGGTGGCGTTGGGACTGTTTTGGCCCGAGCTGGCAATCGTGCCCGCCACAAAGGTCCCGTGGCCCTCCGAATCGGTGGTGCTGGCTGGGGTGTCCCCGTGCACTCGCCCGGCCAAGTCCGGATGGGCAGCGTCCACGCCAGTATCGTTGACGTTGACCCAGATGTTAGCGCCGCTCAGGTTAAGGTAATTGGCCCCGGTGATGGGGTCCGGCGCGACCGACATGGTCACCCGGGTCAGGTCGTTGAGCAGCGCCCGTGGGGCGCGCGCCTCCAACCGCTGGACCCCGGGCAGCCCCGCCAGCGCGATCAGGCTCTCAGGGGTGGGCCGCACGAAAAACTCCGGGCCAAAGGGCGAGGTCGCCTCGCCCAGGACCTGCGCCCCCTGCGCTTGGAGCGCGGCGAAGGTGGCGTCGTGTTCGCCAGGAAACCCGACGATGTTGAGAGCCAAACCCGCAGGCAAGGGGGCGCCCGCCACCGCCAGGGCGAGCAGACGATCATCCAGCTTGTAGTAGGGCTCGTACGGGAGCACCGCTTGCGCGCCGGTCGCCTGGGCCAACTGGGCGGCGCTGGAGCCGGGCGCGCGCACCAAGTAGGCGTCGTTCGGAATATAGGAGACGATGGCGCCCCCCGCGTCGATGATCGAGTCCCGGAAGGCCGTCGTGATCGGTCCCCGGGCCTGCACCACGTAACTGCCCGCCTCACCCTGCGCCCGGAGCGCCGGAGGGATGGCCAGCGGTTGCCGGCTGGCGGTGTCCACCCAGGCGTTTTGCAGCAGAATGGCGGTGTCGCTGTGGGAGAGTTCCTTGATCGACTGCGGCGTGTTGCGCAGCCGCAGGGCCGCCGACCCCGGCTGGGGCCCCGCCCCCGCCGCCCGCCGCGACGAGCGCCCGGGCGCAGGAGGAGAGGAACGGCCCGGAGTGCGCGTCGCGGGGGCAGGAAGGTTCGTCAGACGCAAGGGCACGGCCGCCCCGCCGCCGCGCTGCGCCTGGCGCTCGTTGCCTTTGAGCCAGAAGAGGATCGCCGCCAGCAACAACGCTACACTAATCAGTGACCACGTTCGTGGCTTCATCATCCGTTACAGGTTCGGCAACCGGTTCAGAAGGAGGGCAATTCGTTGTAACTCTCGACCACCAAGTGCGGGTTCAGCACCGAGCCGTCCACGCGGATGACGGTCTTGCTGGCGGTTTCGGCAGTGATTTGATAATTGGTGCACATCCGATTGTAGGGCCCAGCCCCCAGGTAAAGCGAGTTCGGCGCGGGCTGCAACGCCTGTCCGAAGGCATAGACCACGAAGCGCGGTTGGTCCTCGCGGATCAGGGAAAGGATCCTCTGGGGGATCTGCTCCATCATCGCGTCGGTCACGAGGTGGTTGGTGTTGATGAAGGGCGATGCGAACGTCAGCTCCGGCGTCGCCAGAATCCGCCCCAGGCTCTCGAAGAAGCCCGTGGGCTCGAAGCTGCGGGTCCGGTTGATCCCGGCGACGATCGTCCGCAACTGCAGGCTGTTGGGTTGGGCGTCGGGCTGGATCAACCAGGGTTGGAACGGCGCCACCCCGTTGTTGGTCCGCGCCAAGGTCACGGGCAAGGTGTTGCTCATCACCATGATCCCGCTCAAGACGGCGGACCAGGCGGCCAGGTTCGTCTGGTTCACGGAGAGCAGGCCCCGCGCCGCATTGTCGTTGGGGGCGACCGTCAGGACGTTGGCCAACGGCCAGTCGTTGGTCGGATGAGTGCCGTAGCTGCCGCACCAGCGAAACCAGAGGTTCGTATCGATCAGCGCCGACTTCAGGTACACCGTCTGCCAGGGCGTTCCCCGGTGGACGCGGCCAATCCAGCCGATGCTGGGGAACTTGCTGGCCGGGAAGTCCCAGTTATCCGAGCGCGTGATGCTCGGGTCCTTAACCCGGGCGTCATAGGCCAGCGGGTCGTTCGAGACGTTGGGATTCCCGCCCCAGGGGCGGTAACGTTGGTTGATAAAGCCCAGATTGGAGTTGGTGATTGGGATCTGGGGCGGCACCGCAAAGCGGACCTTGCGCAGCCGCCAGGGATCGTCCGGGTAGTCCTGCGGATCCAACAGATCGTTCACGGTGTAATGGACCAAGGGGTCGTTGACTTGCCAACTGGCCACTTGGTACAGCTTGCGCGTGGGTGTGTAGCCGGCCTGGATGGCGACCTTGCCCAACAGCTCGGCCCGCAACTGCCGCATCTGCGAGGGCGTATTGTAAACCAACGGGCTCAACCCCACAAACATCCGCAACAGATCTATCGCCTTCACCTTGTCCAGCCCCGACGCCGGCAACTGACTGTAACTGGTCCACTGTTGGTCGCTCACCGGCGTGTTGCCTAACGCGATATCCATCTGGCTGAGGATGCCCACGGTTGGGGTCTGCAGACTGGTACTGCCATTGATCCCATTCGTGATCCAGACGTTGGGCGGCTCCGCCGCCGCCCCAAGCGATGGGGGCGTCTGGGCCACGCCCGTAATCTGCTGCGAGATATACATCCGGGATTGCATGTTGCCCATGCACACAAAATCCACCAGCCGCGGCGGCCGGACGCTCTCGTCCACCAGCGCGTAATAGAAACGGTT
>JAJXTA010000203.1 GCA_021784265.1 bacterium
AATGACGCCCTTGATCGGGAAGGGGAGCAGGGGCGCGATCATGCCGTTGTAGAGGACGGTGACGACGTTCGGGTTGTTATTCACCGGCTGGGGCACCGGCGTCGCCTTGGCCAACACCACGCTGGCCCGATAAACCCACGGACCCGCCAGGGCGACCGCGTGCCCGCCGTCGGTCTGGGTCTCCAGCCGCATCTGGTCGGGCTTGCCGTAAATCCCCCCGTTACCGCCCGTGTCCAGGACGCGCACGGCGATGAGGTTGCGCCCGGGCTTAATCAGCCCGGCCGGGAGCCGGTAGTCGCGGGAGCTGAGCCAGTCGTTGAGGCCGCCCACCCGGACCCCGTTCACCCAGGTGGTGTCCATATCGTCGATCGGACCCAGGTGGAGTACCCAGTCCGCATTCGCCCAAGCGGCGGGGACTTCGACGGCTTGGCGGAACCAGACGACACCGTCGAAATCCGGCAGCCCGGCCTGTTCCCAGTTCTGGGGCAGGTTCATGGTCGGCCAGCCCGTCGTGTCCAGGGCGGGAGCGCTCCAACCGGCCCCGGGCTTGGACCCGGGGTCGTTACGCTCGTACCAGGCGGTCATCAAGCGCTGGAACGCCAGCGCGGGATCGCCCGGATTAGCCGCCATCTGCGCGACTTGCTGGAGGGCCGGCCCGAAGTCGGGCATCGCCGCCAAGGCCTGGGCGCTGGTCCAGGCCTCCGCCACGGTCCCACCCCAGGAGGAGTGAATGAGGCCAATCGGCACGTTGAGCTGCTGCAGCAGGTCACGCCCGAAGAAATAACCCGCCGCGGAAAACCCGCCCCAGCCGCCGCGCGCCACGCTCGCGGAGGTGCAGACATCCCAGCGGGTCGTGGCGACCAACTCGACCGGGGCGGTCGCGATGCGTTTGGCGACGGTAAACAGGCGAAGCTGCGGGTAGTTGGCGTTGGCTATCTCCTCGGCGGCGTGGGCGACGTTGCCGATCCCCATCTCCATGTTGGACTGGCCCGAGCAGAGCCACACATCCCCGACCAGCACGTTGGTCAGCATCACCGTTTGCGGCCCCACGATCGTCAGCGTGAACGGTCCACCGGCGGTGAACGGCCCCAAGCGCGCCATCCATTTGCCGTGGGCGTCGGCGACGGCGGAGGCCGCTTGGCCGTGCATTTGTACCGTAACCTTCTCCCCCGGTTCCGCCCATCCCCAGATGGGGACGGGTTGGCCCCGCTGCACCACCATGTTATCCGTGAAGAGCGGGTGCAGGAACGGTTTGGCTTCAACCCCTTGGCCCCAGGCCGCGACGGCCTGAGCCGCCATGAGCCCCGCCACCACCACCCACGCCCGCAACGCGGGCCCGACGCGATACAGTGTGTTCATGGCCCGAGCATGAACCAGAAGGGGGCGGCTGTCAGCCTGAGAACCGCGGCCCCCCCGAAGCTGCCTCCCGCGCGGCAAACCCGCGGCGCGGCGCCGCCCCGGGCAGGCGATTTTCACTGCGGAACGTCGGCGGCGCGCGTAAGGTAACCGGTGCCCGCTGTCACCGGCGGCGGGGGCAACGCGCTTAACCTTTTGACCGAACGCACCAGCTTGTGGCAACCAATCCGTTGATTGAAATTCGGCAGGGCCGGGCCGCGAAGGCCGCCGCCCTCCGTTCCCTGGGCCTGAACCCCTATCCCGCGCGCAGTCGGCGAACCCATTACGCGAGCCCGATTCTGACCGAGTTCGCCCACCACGAAGGCCAAACCGTTACCGTGGCCGGGCGCTTGATGTCCTGGCGCAAGCAGGGGGCGCTGGCCTTCGCCCATATCCAGGATCAGACCGCCAAAGTGCAGTTGTTTCTCCGTCGCAACCTGGTGCAGCCCACCGACCCGCAGACCAACCGCCTCGGCTACAGCGAAACCCACCTGCTGGACCTCGGGGACCTTGTCGAAGCCACCGGCAAGGTGGTGAAGACCGAGCGGGGCGAGATTTCCGTGCTGGTCGAAGAGTTCCGGCTGCTGGCCAAGTCCCTGCGGCCCTTGCCGGACCAATGGTCCGGACTGAAGGACCGGGAGCAGGTCTTGCGCAAGCGTTACCTGGACACCATCCTCGAGCCTGACTCCCGGCAGCGGTTCGCCGCCGTGTCCGCCATGGTGGCGGCCATTCGCGGCTTCCTCAACGGGCGCGGCTTCCTCGAGTTCACCACGCCGATCCTCCAGCCGCAATACGGCGGCGGTACGGCCAAGCCGTTCAAGACCCACGTCAACGCGCTGGGTTGCGAGATGTACCTGGCCATCTCCCACGAGCTCTACCTCAAACGCCTCATCGTGGCCGGCTACGACAAGGTGTACACCATCGGCCGGTATTTCCGCAACGAAGGCATCGACCGGAGCCACCACCCGGAGTTCTCGATGGTCGAAACCATGACCGCCTACGAGAACTACGAATACAACATGACCCTGATCGAGGAGCTGTTCCGCCACGTGGCGGTGACCGTCTTCGGCCGGACCACGTTCACCGTCCGCGGGCATGAGCTGGATTTCGGCCAGCCCTGGCGGCGGGTCCGCATGGCCGACGCGGTGCGGGCGAAGACCGGCGTGGACTTCACCGCCTGCCAGACCGCCGCCGAGGCGAATGAGAAGCTGGCCGCCTTGCACCTCAATGAGCCCCAAGCCAGCGTGGGCGAAGCGCTGGCGAAGGCCTTCGAGGCGACCGTCGAAAGCGACCTCATTCAGCCGACGCTGGTCTTCGGCCATCCCGTCGAGATTTCGCCCTTGGCCAAACCGATGGCGGAGGACCCGCGGTTCGTCGAACGGTTCGAGATTTTCATCGCCGGCATGGAATGCGGCGACAACTGGTCCGAGCAGAACGACCCGGTCCATCTGCTGGAGACCTGGCGCCAGGCCTACCGCGCCGAGGAACGGGATGCGGGCAAGTTCCACACCTTGGACTTCGATTTCATCGAGGCCCTCTAATACGGGATGCCTCCGACGACCGGCATCGGGCCGGGCCTGGAACGGATGGCGATGATCTTCACCGGCCAGGAGAACATCGATGACGTTATCTTCTTCCCGATGATGCGCCCGACCGTGTCGCCGTTGAACGCCGCCCTCTACGGCGTGCCGGAGACCACGGTCGCCCCCGTCGAAGACCTCGCCCTGACCGCGGCGGAATTTGAAACGCTCTGTGTCCAAGGGGCGATCAAACCCCACGCGCGCAACCTCCTGATCAAACCCCACCTCCGGGTGTGGCCCGCCGGGGCCGCGGAGCCGCGGGCGTCCGCCCATGTCGAACTCGAGGGCTTCTTTGCCAACAGCGTGCTGCGCCTGGCCGGTTACAAGGTCGGCTTGGACACCGGCGTGGCCGAAGATCAAGCCCGCCAGCAGGTCGCGGGCGTCGTCGAGGCGACGCTGGCCACCTTCCTCCGCCAGACCTTTCCCGCGTGTCAGGTGACGGTTTCGCCGGCGAGCGTGCTGCGGCACGGGTAGCTCAGGCTTGCCGGCGGCCCGGGCGCGGCGTAGCCTCGGCCTCATGGCGCATGACGGCGTTGCGGCTCCCGCCCGAGGGCTGATCGACCCTAGGTCCAACCAGCCCCTGGACCGGCGCGGCACACGGCCTGCCGCCCGCGGCGCGGTGTGTGTCGCGGAGGCGGGGGCGTGTCCACCCGAGGACTGCGGTGGACTGGAGGGCTATTACGACCAGCCTGAGAGCTTGGCCGACCCCGAACACGCCGACCACCCAGAGATGAAGGGCCGGGCGGGCGGCCTCATCGATCCTGCGCACTTTGACCTCGCCGCCGTCAATCGGGACCTTAGTCGGTGCCGGGTGTGACCTCGGGCACGCCGCCGCTGCCGCCCACCCGCCGAGGCCTCCCTCTGAACACCCCCTCTCAGGACCTGCCCCACCGCCTCGGGCTCCTCCGCCGCCGGATGCTGCATCCCACCAGCTACGAGTTGGCGGTGACATATTTCCTGGAGGTGTTCGCCGGCGACACCCAATTCCTGCGCGAGTCCGCCCAGCAGGAGGCGCCCCATCTGCTGGCCGTCGTGGCCCAAGCTGCGGCCAAGGCCCTCGGCCGGCGCGTCGTGTTTGACGAAGCCAGGGTGTTTCTGCTGACCGAGCATCGGTTCTATCACGGCACCGGCGTGGTCGGCGAACAGGTGGTGTTGTTCTTCTACTTCGACGCGGTGGACACCGGCATCGCCGCCCTGATTCCGGGTACGGGCGGGGCGATGGACGTGTTGCGCTTCCAACTCACCGCCGGCTGGCCCGATCCCGGGCGCAACTAACACCCCCGCCGCTCCGCGCGCTTCGCCGGGACGCGCGTCAGTCAGACACCCCGGACCGGCCCGTCTCACCAGCGGATTCGTGCCTTCTGGCGATCGGGTAGTGGCATCGACGACGCGCGCCGTTCGGACCACCCGGCGCGCCTCAGGCGAGGGCCTGGCGCCCCATTCGTGGGACGCCATGGAAGGCGTCCCTACCGGCGTGGGCGGACCCGAGGCGTGGTAGGGGCGGGTTCCACCCCGTCCCTGGATTCCCCTTAGGGCATGGCCATACCGGGCGGTTGTGCTGGTGAACCCGGCGCGCCTCAGGTGAGGGGCAGGCGTCCCACGACTCCTTGGCGCCTCGGGGTTCGCCCGGCCCATCCCGCCCGCGCGGACCCGCATGCCCCGCGCCCCCACCGCTCTCTCACGTTCATGGCTCGGTGGAAGACCACGTGAGGAGGCTCACGAATCTGCCGCCCCGCGCGTGCTCCCACGCCGCACGGACGGGCTGAAGCCCATGCTACCGCCGGCGCAAATCCTCGAATTTGGAAAAGCAGGGGAAACGAACATCGAACATGAACACGTCCTATAGTTCTTGACAGCAGCGGCTTTGTGTGGCTGCCTTTGGGCAGTTCAATTGAGGTGGCCGCATGAAGGCGTTTGCCGGATGGGCGGTGGAAGCGAACGGTGGGATCGGGACGGGGGCTTGCGTCCGAGGATGGGCTACGTACAGGAAGTGGCACACGTCGCGCCGGACGCCAGAAGGAAAGTGAGGTTGCATGAAAGCGCAGAGCACAAGTCTGATCCTCTTTTGCTGCGGACTGGTTATGGGCGCTCTTATCGAACGGCAGGTGCCGGTGAGGATCAAGCCCGTTGTCCCAGAGAAGACCCTCATGAAGAAGACCGCCGGTGCCCGGAAGGCGGCCGGCGCCGAGGACTTGGTGAGATCGGAGCCGAAGCTGACAATCGACAACTTCGCTGCAGCCCTGGATAGCGCCCTCCGGGAACCCAGCCCGGCGCGACGGCGGGAGTTGCTGTTTCGGATCGGGCAAGCGACCGCTCTGGAGGACCTCCCGCGCGCGCTGGCCTTGCTCGCCCGCCGGCGCGAGCCCGAGGCCGCGAGCTTGGGTGATGACCTGCTGGGGCGGTGGGCGGAGGTTGATCCGCCGACCGCGATGGCGTATGTCCAGGACCTGGCGGGTTCCGCCAAGCGCGAGCAGTCGTTGCGCGTGGTGCTGGCCGAGTGGGCCGCCCAGGATGCCGCGGCAGCGATGGGCTGGGTAACCCGCCTGCCGACGGGTCCCGAGAAGAGGCGGGCCTGGGACACGGTCTTCGACACCCTCGCCGCACAGGCGCCGGACCAGGCGTTAACGCTGCTGGCGTCGTTGGGGACGACCGCGGACAAGAACCGGTTGCGGGCCCGCGTCTTGGCGCGCTGGGCGGAGGGCGACCCAGCGGCAGCCGCGAGCGCGGCGGCCAAGATGAAGGGGTTGCCGAGCAGTGTCTATGCGGACTTGGCTTTCCAGTGGGCGTCGAGCGATCCCCGGGCGGCTCTGGCGTGGGCGCGCGGCCTCCCGTCCGCGCAGGCGCGCAACCGATCGCTGGAGCGGGTGGTGGAAGCGTGGGCGAGCGTGGATGTCCAAGCGGCGGCGGCCTTCGCGCGGAGTCAGCCGCCTGGGCAGGCGCAGAGCGCCATGCTCGAGAGAGTCGCCAAGCAATGGGCTTCGGCGGACCCGAGCGCTGCCCTCAAGTGGGCCAGCGCGTTGCCGACCGGTCCGATTCGAACCGGGGTCCTGGCCGCGGT
>JAJXTA010000204.1 GCA_021784265.1 bacterium
CGCCTCATGTCCGCGCCGGGGCGAATCTCCACGCTCTCCGTCGGGTCAAACGCGAACACCGCCGTCGTCTCCGGGAAGGCCGCCCCAGCGAAGGTGACCTGCAACGCGGCCTCGTCATCGGCGTTGCGCAACACCTGGCAGCGCCGGAGGGTGGTGGACCCGCTTTCGGAAATGGCAGGGGCGAACTCGACGACCTTCTGGCCGAGGCTCGAATTCGGCGCTGGGGAACCGTCCGCGGGCGGGGCGGGGCTCTTGACGTAGATCGCGACCCGTCCTTGGGCCGAGGCGAACACCGCAGCCACGCGCTGGTTCTCGACGACGGCGTCGCCGGCGAACGCGTACTCGCGCCCGTAATAGCCCGGGTCGGAAGCCGCCTTGGCCGGATCGGCTTCGAGGGTGAAGAGGTTCGAAGGCACGACCTTCCAGCCGGCGCGGTGCTCGAGGTCCCCAGCGCTGGTGAGGGGGGTGCCGGTGTCCCAGATCATGACGTTGGCGGCGGCGTGCCCCAGGGCACCCGCTAACCCTCCGCCCAGCGTCGCCAGCAGGACCAACCATGCCGCCGCCCGCCAGCGCCCCAGCGGTGGCTTGCCGATGCAATCTGCCTTCATAGCCGTGACTCGTTCAACCCGATCCGCGCAGTCCCGGCCCCTGGCTTGCCTTGGCGCGGTCGCGCCGGCCCGGCGGCTCGGGATCGAGGACGAGCAGACTCTAGCCGCGAGTTCTGGACCGTTTCAAGCTCCGTGGTCTTTTGCGGACAAGTCGCCCGCGGCGATCGCGCTTGTCTCGCCGCCGGCTGACGCTCAAAGTGCGACCACATCGATCGCGCGATTATGATCCGAAAGTCTCTCCCGCTTTTAGCGTTGCTCACCGCGGCCTTCAGCGTGGCCGGCGCCCAGGCCGAGTCCAACTGGGTCTCCCTCTTCAACGGCAAGGACCTCACCGGGTGGACGGTCCATGGCAAGGCCAAGTGGTCGGTCGAGAACGGCGTCTTGGTGGGGATCGGCGGCATGGGCCACATCTATACGGACGCCACCTGCACCGACTTCGAAGCCAAAGGTATGTTCCGCGTCACGAACCAAGGGGCCATCCCCAACAGCGGCTTTTATTTCCGCGCCAACCCGCCCGCGGGCCATCCGGACGATTTCCCGCGGGGGTACGAAGCCCAGATTTGCAACCACGGCCAGGGCTACACCGGCTGGCTCTGGAAGCCCGGCACCCCCACGGGCCAGGCCACCGCGCTCCTCACCAAAGACGGCGAATGGTTTCGCTACCGCATCCGCGCGGTCGGCAGCCACATTCAATTCTGGATCAACGACCAGCCGGTCATGACCTACGATGATACCGAGTACAAGACCGGCCACTTCGCCATTCAAGGGCACAACCCCGGCATGAAGGTCGAAGCCAAGGAATTGTATTATCGGGACCTGAGCAAGTAGCCTTTGACCCTGGCCTAGACGACGATCTGGGCCGGTTGGTAAGGTCGCCTGCCCGCCCCAGGGGTGTGCCGTTTTGCCCCACAGATTCTGCTATAGACCACCAAACTGTTCGCGCCGAGCCGCCTATCAGGGCCCCGATCCCGCCAACGACGGGAGAGCGGTGGGTCGGCACAGGGCCACCCGCAACGACTCTCGCAAGGAAGTATATTGATTCTCTTGGTGCAACCCACGGCATTATCAATTATGTCTTGATACTCACTTCTGTTAAGGTGTCGTCATGAATCAACAACCCAACGAGTTGGACGGCCGACAACGACAAACACCACGCCAATCCCGCCTGCTGGGTGGGCTGGCCCTCCTGTCGGCGCTGGTCGGGGCCGGCTGCAAGCAGGAGGCGAAACTCACGGCGGACACCGACCCCGTCGGCACCTACGCCCTGGTGAGCGTCGATGGGAATAAGGTGCCCTGCACAGTGCGGCACGAAGGCCATGCGCTGGCGGTCCAGTCCGGCGCGTTCACCCTCAACGCCGATGGCACCTGCCGCAGCCAGATCACCTTGGCCGGCCGCGACGCTGCCATTGAGGTCAAGGCGACGTACACGCGCCAAGGCTCAAAACTCACCATGCAGTGGCAGGGGGCTGGCTCGACCACCGGCATGCTCGAAAGTAACACATTCACCATGGAGAATGAGGGGATGGTCTTCGCCTACCGAAAGTAAAGCGACCGCGGTTGGGAGCAACCCGCCAGCGCTTGACTGGGCGGCGCGACCGCGTAGGCTGGGGCCCGTGAACCCCGCGCCCCTCCACGACGGCCCGCCCCCTTCGCCGGTCCCTGACTTCAAAGACCGCCGCACCGGCCTGTTGGTCTTCGGCATCCTCGACATCCTGTTGGGCGTCCTATGCGTATTGCTGGTCGGGCTCATGGTGCTTGGCCAAGCCATGGTGTCGCGGACGGCCGCGACCGCTCTTTCCACCCGGATGCTGCTCCCCGGTATGCTCTTCTATCTGGCGCTGGCGGCGGCCTTCGTCTGGCTCGGCATTGGCTCGATCCGCTGCCGTCGCTGGGCGCGGGCCCTGGCGCTGATCCTCGCCTGGAGCTGGCTGTGTGTCGGCGTGATCAGCGTGCCGGTCACAGGGTTCGTCCTCCCGCGTGCCCTCGCCGATGCCTCCGCCACCGGCCAAACACTACCGCGTGGCCTGCTGACCGTTGTGCTCGTATTCCAACTCGTTCTCATGACGCTGTTGCTGGTGGTGCTGCCGGCCGTGCTCGTCTGCTTCTACCAGAGCCGCCACGTGAAGGCCACCTGCCAGGCCTGCGATCCCACTCCTCGCTGGACCGATGCCTGCCCACTACCCGTGCTGGCGGTGGCGTGCTGGCTGTGGTTGGGATCGGTCATGATCCTGAGCCTCCCGCTGGTCTGTGGCGGCGTGCTCCCCCTTTTCGGCGCCATCGTCTCGGGCTGGCCGGGGACACTGCTGGACGGGGTCCTGGCGGTTCTCTGGTTCTGGCTGGGACGTCTGTGGTATCAACTCAAGCCGGCCGGATGGTGGCTGTTTGTGGCGGCCCTGGTTGTGCTCAGTCTCTCCAACCTGATGACTTTCTCCCACGTGGACCTTATGGAACTTTATCGAAAGATGGGCTACCCGGAGGCGCAACTTGACCTGATCCGCCGCCAGGGATGGCTTTCAAACCGGTTCCTGGTGTGGATTTCGGTGGCTTCGCTCGTGCCGATGCTCGGCTACCTGCTCTGGGTCAAAGGCTTCTTCCTCCCCGGCCCTCACCACGGCGAACACCATGTCGGTGGCGCGGCGGCGTAGGGCCAGGCGGGCGTCAACTGCCGCCTCCACCGCTTATGGCGCCATCAGCACCAATGCGGACGAGACGCTATGGCGGCAAGCTGATGCGCGAGCGCGATATGACGATGACGGCGTTGTGGTCCTCACCCTCCCCACGGGCTGCGGGCAAAGGGCGACCCCGGGCTTTCCTCGAGACCTGGAGCCGATGGAACTGGGCGGCATGACCTTTCCCCGCGAAGCGCTGGCCGAGCGAGTCGCCTCACTGGGAGTCCAGGGCGTTTACATCGGCACATCCTCGTGGAAGTACCCCGGCTGGTGCGGCAAGCTCTACGACCCCGGCCGCTACGAATACCGCGGCAAGTTCGCGCCAACCCGGTTCGAGCGGGATTGCCTGACCGAATACGCCGAGGTTTTCAAAACGGTTTGCGTCGATGCCGCCTACCACAGCTTCCCCCGCCCGCACCCCTTGGAGAGACTGGCCAACCAGACACCGGACGACTTCGTGTTCGGGCTGAAGGTCACGGACACCGTCACGACCAAGCGGTTCGCGAACCTCGAGCGGTTCGGCCGGCAGGCCGGCAAGCCCAACGAGAACTTCCTCAACGCCGACCTCTTCAGCAAGGCCTTCCTCAAGCCGTGTGAGACCGTCCGCCCGCGCATTGGCCTGTTGATGTTCGAGTTTTCCCGGTGCTGGCCGTCGGACTACGCGCAGGGCCGCGCCTTTATCGCCGACCTCGACCGGTTCCTGAGCCGCTTGCCCCAAGGCTGGCGGTACGGAGTCGAGCTGCGCAACCGCAACTGGCTCAAGCCGGAATACTTCGAGTGTCTCGCCCGGCACCGCGTCGCGCACGTCTTCAATTCCGGGGAGGCGATGCCGTCCGCGGGCGCGCAGATGGCTCTGCCGGGCAGCCGGCCAAATCCGGACTTGGTTGCCGCCAGATTCCTGCTCAAGCCAGGCCGCCGGTACGAGGAGGCCGTCCAGGCGTTCCAGCCATACGACCGGGTGAAGGAAGCAAACCCCGAGGCGCGACAAGCGGGTGCGGCCCTCCTCCACGAGGGCACCGCCAATCCCCGGCGCAGAACCTACATCTACCTGAACAATCGCCTGGAAGGCAATGCGCTGGAGACCATCGCGGCGATGATGGATCTGGCTGCCCAACCGCATTGAGCGCGGATCAACCGTCCATGCAAGCGGCCATCTCACCTGCCCGGAGTGCGCCGGATGCTCGCGCGCTCACGTTGCTTGAGCTGCTGGTGGTGATCGCCATCCTCGCGCTCCTCGCTTGGATGCTGCTCCCCGCCATTACTCGCCGGGAAGCCCGGTCGCCCATCATCGAATGCGCGTACCACCTGAAACGGATTGGCATCGCCCTTCGCCAGTTTGCAGCGGACCACCGGGACCGCTTCCCGATGGAAATCTCGACGAATCAGGGTGGCAGCCTCGAGTGGGGGGGACAGGCCTCCCGGCACTTTCTCGCCATCACGAACGATCTCGCCACGCCGCGGGTCCTCCTCTGTCCCACCGACAAGGAGCGCACATCGGCCCGAGATTGGCTGTCCTTCGGCAACCAGAACCTCAGCTATTTCATCAGCTTGGACGCCGACCGACACGAACCGCAGATGATCCTGGCCAGTGACCGCATCGTCTCTCTGGGCGCATTACCGGCACGGCGTGGCCTCATGACGCTGACCACCAACCGTTTGGTGGGGTTCTTCCCGGCGATTCACCGCCATCGCACCATCGTTCTACTGGCCGACGGAAGTGTGATTATATGCACGCCAGCGCAGGTCCGCGACCAACTGCAGAAGGCCGAGAACCCCAGAAACCGCGTTGCGATACCCTGATGACGCTGAAGCAAGCGCCGGCCCTTGATTATAACGGGTTGCGAAACGACTTGCCGATAGTCGCACCCACCGCTCGCCCGCCCTTGCCGGGATCGCGGCGTGGATGGGCGCCCCAGCGCAAACACGTTCGCAAGGACCCAAAGGCGAGGCGCGTCCCGCTTTGGGGGACGGGGAATCGGAATCAGGGCTCGAGGCTAGGCAACGAGCCGCGGCGCAAATTGCGGCACTCGCGGCCAAATCTCGTCTGCCTCCTTCAGCCCAAAGAGCATTCGCTCTGGGTCCGGTTGCGCCAACCATTTGCCCAAGGCCGCCACCGCGGCTGACGATTCGGGCAGGGCCCAGCAGAGCGAGTCTAGCAAGTACTGCGCGCCGACCGGATCGGAGTCCTCCAGACCTTGGGCGATGGCGCCCGCCAGGGGCCGCGCCGCCAGCGGACCGAGCGAGCGGACGGCTTGCGCCGCCCGCTGCCGCAACAGTTGGTGCGCCCGTAGGTTCCGGATGAACTGGGGCCGGAGGAGCGGGCGCCGCCACTCGGCGGGGAGGCCCGCTACGAACCGCGCATAATACCGCTCGAACCGCCAGGCACGGCCAGAGATGATGCGCGCCAACTCCGGATAGGCCTTCGGGCCAAGCGCCAGCAGCTCCCGCTCCGGTGCGTTATCAGGAATCCCGTAGTTTGCCCCTGGGAGCTGCTCCAGCAGACCTATGACCTCCGGCGCGTAGGAATCCGCCCCCCGTCGCTGCGCCTCGGCCCAACCGAGGACGAGCAAAATGCTCAACGGCAGCGCCCACATCGCCGGCGGCCAATGCGCGCGCGCCGGGCGCGACAAGCGCGCTCCGTCGGCGGGTGGTTCGTCCTTCGAAGGCATGCCCGACTGAAAATGATCCCCGGCGCGGCAGCAAGGACATTTCCGTTCGCGGTGGGAAGGGCCACGCGGTTCAG
>JAJXTA010000205.1 GCA_021784265.1 bacterium
TAACGGTTCTCGGTGGACGGTTGGCGCGCCCAGGCCGGCAAGAGTTGCAGGTCGAGGTCGAGCTCGATCTCGGAAGGTGTGCTCATCGTAAAAGCTGCGCTGGATCAACGTCCGGCGCCGAGACTATGCGGCGAGTCGTGACGCTCGCGCGCCGGGGTCCAGTGACCCGGCGCTCCATGCCCTGCGGGCCGCTGGCGGCAGCGCGGCGGCGCCGGGGGACGTTGTGACTCGCTCTGACAGACCACAAGCATGAGCTTGCCGCACCGGGAATGCAAGCGCCCGATGCGAGCGGGGGCGGGGTGGCGGGGCGGGGTGGTGGCGGCGTCAGGGTGCGGACACCGGCGGGTCCGGCGCGCCGCCGCAGGCTCGGATGCGGGCGTAGTAGCTGGCCGGGTTCGCCTCCAAGGCGGCGGGAGCACCGGTCTCCACCACGCGGCCTTGATCCAGCACCAGGATCATGTCGAGGTGGCCAAGCAGCCACGGGCGATGGCTGGCCACCAAAACCGTGCGCCCCTGCCGCAGGCGCGCCAAAGCCGTGGCCACGAAGGCCTCGCTCTCGGCATCGAGAGCCGTCGCCGGTTCGTCGAGGACGAGGATGGGGGCATCCTTGAGGAACGCCCGCGCCAAGTTCAACCGTTGCTTCTCCCCCAGGCTCAGGCGGGCCGCGCCTTCGCCGATCACCGTTTGGTAGCCCTGGGGGAGGCGCTGGATGAAGGGTTCGGCCTGGGCGGCGCGGGCGGCGGCCGCGATGGCCTCTGAGCTGGCGGTTTGGCCGCAGGCGATGTTCTCGGCGACCGTGCCGGGGAGCAGGATCGGTTCCTGCATCACCAGGGCAATCTGGCGGCGCAGGTCGGCCAGGCGCAACCGCCGCAAGTCCACCCCATTCCAACTCACGCTGCCCTTGGCCGGGTCATAGAAACGGGGGAGCAGTTGGAGCAAGGTGCTCTTGCCCGCCCCGCTGGGTCCGATGAGGGCGGCGGTGGTCCCGAGGGGCACCCGCAGGCTCACCCCGCGCAACACTGGCTGTTCGGGTTGGTACCCGAACCAGACCGAGTCCAAGACCAAGCCGCCCTCCAAGCCCGCGGCGCGTCCGCCCTGCCGGCGAGGGCTTGAGCTCGACTGGTCCGCCACCGGCGGGCAGGCCCCCTGGGGGGCACTGGGCTGGGCTTCGCCCGCGCCGGGCGGCTCCAGCGGCAGGGCATCGGGGGCTTCGCGGACCTCCTCGGGGGTATCGAGGATCGCGAACACCCGCTGGGTGCCGCTGGCCGCCAGGGAGAGGGTGGCCCCGACGTGGGAGAGCTGGTTGAGCGGATCGTAAAGCTGGCTCAGGTAGGCGAGGAAGATCAGCAACTGCCCCACAGTCAGCTTGCCTGCCAGGACCTGGTGGCTCCCCAAGCCGATGATGGCCGCGGTGCCCACGGCAAAGACCAGCGAGACGGCCAGCCAATAGACCAACTCCGCACCATGCTGGCGGAGGCGGCGGTGCTGGGCCTCGGCGGTCTGGGCGCCGAACCGGTGCAGCAAGAGGGGCTCCTGGCCGTAGCTCTGGATCAGCGGCAGCGCCGCCAGGCACTGCTGGACCAAGCTCGCCACCCGACTGTCGGCCTGTTGGGCCGCCATCCCGCGCGACTGCATCTCGCGACCAAAGACGCGCATCACCAGAAACAACAAGGGCGCGGTGCCCACGGCAACGAGGGTCAGGGGCCCGTCGAGCCGCCACATCACGATCACCATCAACAGCAACGAGAGGCCGGCGGTGCAGAAGGTCATGAAGCCCTGTTGGAACAAGGTCTGGAAGGCGTAAGTATCCCATGTGGCCCGGTAGATGGTGTCGCCGCTCTGGGTGCCTTGGTGGAAGCGGAGGGAGAGGCGCTGGAGCCGGGCGAACACCTCGTTGCGCACGCGGCGCAAGCCGCGCAAGCCGGCGGCGATGGCCAGGTAATTCTGGGCGGCGGTGAGGGCGCCCTGGGCGGCATGCAAGGCCAGCACCAGCCCGGCGAGCACCGCCACCAACCCCGCTTGGGGCCCGGCGCCGATCCAGTGGCGCAGCCACGGCGGCAGCGGGTGCGGGCCGAAGACCGAGTCCACCAGCAGGGCCAGCGGCCAGGGTTTGACGAGGTTGGCCCCGATCCCCAGCACCAGCAACCCCAGCGCCCCCAGCACCAGCAGCCAGTCGTCCTGAAAGAATCGCCACGCCCGCCGCACTGGCTTCAGGCAGGCTGCGCGGAGGCGTGGCGGGCGGGCTCGAGAATCACCTCCAGGCCTTCCTGGGCGGCATCCACCCGCAGGTGGCCTCCGTGGCGCGCCACCAGCGCCCGCGCCTCTTCTTGCATGGCGAGAATCTTGTCGTCGTCGTGGCCGGGGTCATGGTGAAAGGTGAAGAGGCGTTTCACCCCGGCCTCCAACGCCAACGCCACCGAATCGTCCACGCTCGAATGGCCCCAGCCGACATGCTGCTCATACTCCCGCGCGTCGTATTGGCAGTCCACGATGAGGAGCTCGGACCCGCGCACAAACTCGACGAGTTTCTGGTCCTGGCTCCGGGCGAATTCGAGCATCGCCGTGTCGTCGGCGGGACTGCCCTGGCGGGCGTTGAAACGGTGATGCGGTTCAACATCGGGCAGATAGGAGATCGACCCCCCGCTGGTGAAGAGCCGGTAGCCCGTGCAGATGCCCGGATGATTGAGAAAGGCCGCCCGGACCGGCACTTGGCCGACCGAGAACTCCAGGTCCCGCAGCTCTTCCACGGCGATGTGGCCGGGCATTTGCCGCAGGCTGATGGGGAAGTACGGGCTCTCCATCTGCGCCGCCAGGGTGATCTCCAGCCCGCGGCGCGCCCCCTCGTAGCCGAGGATGCGGATCTTGTTCTTCGGATCGTAACCGGGGATGAAAAAGGGGAACCCCTGGATGTGATCCCAGTGGGTGTGGGAGATCAGGAGCGTGAGGTGGATGGGTTGGTCTTTGAACTCCTCCATGAGGGCCAACCCCAGCGGGCGCAGCCCCGTGCCCGCGTCCAAGACAATCAGCTCCCCATTGCTGCGAACCTCGATGCAGGCGGTGTTGCCGCCGTAGCGGACGGTCGTGGGCCCCGGGGTGGCAATCGAGCCCCGGACACCCCAGAACTTCACTCGGGCCGGCCGTGGGACGGTGGCGGGGTCGGGTCCGCCCGCCGGCGGTCCCGGGGCGTCGGGGGAGCCAAGCGCCGTCTTGAGCAGCTCCAGCAAGCGCTGGGTGCTCACCGGTTTGACCAGGTAGTCATCGGCGCCGGCCTCCATCGCGCTCTTGCGGTCGGCCGCGTACCCGCTGCCGGTGGTCACAATGATACGGGGTCGCCCCAGTCGATCCTGGTGGCTGCGGACGGCGCGGCAAAGCTGGAAGCCGTTCGAGCGGGGCATGAGCAGGTCACAGAGAATGGCCGCCGGGCGGTGGAGGAGCGCCAGTTTCAACCCCACTTCCCCATCGTCCGCCTCGAGGACCTGCCACCCCCCAGCCGTCAAGGATTGGGCTACCAAGGCGCGGAAAGCGCGATCGTCATCGACTAACAAGACGGCCTTCATCATGCTGGCTCGCCTCACTCTTTCACGGGCCGCCCGAAAAAACAAGCCCGGAATGCAGGCGACATAAGGGCCCTTTTTCGTCTCCACCTCGCTCGGCGCGGCAGGGGCGCCTGCCGGCGGGTGAGGTCTTGATTCTGCGCTCGACGGGCCGGGCGACGGGGCTAGCATCCGGCGCATGCGCTGCTTGAAGCTCCTCTCACTCGCCCTGGCCCTGTTGGGGACGACGGCGCTTCTCTCGGCCACCCCCAAACCACCGGCCAGGATTCTCAAAGTCCTCCAATTCCGCCTGGACAAGAAGGATCGGATCGCGCTCTCCCCGAGCCTCTTCGAGCGGGACGCTTACCAGGCCATCCTGCGCCGGCACACCAACCAATGCGCCGGGATGCGGTTCGACATCCAGTGGCAGGCCAAGGTGCGCCGCGGGACCGCACTCCGCCTGCGGATGGAGCTGTTAGCCACCCTGCAGGGGGTGCGCACCCCGGTGGTGGTCGAGCAGCCGGTCGTGGTCAAGAGTCACCGGACGCGATGGTCGTTTGTCACGGTCAAAGGGGCCGATTTCCGCCGGACCGGCACCATCGTGGCGTGGCGTGCAACGCTCTGGGAGGGCGACCACCGGCTGGCCGAAGAGCATTCCTTCCTCTGGTGACAGCGGGGGGAGAGGAAGGGCGTGCGGACGCGCGCGTCGGCCCTCCGGGCCGCGGGGCGCCACCGGGCTGCCGGGCCTGAGCCCCGACGACAATTAGAACCATTGATTTGGCCGGACCGTTGGGTATCCTGCCGGCCGTTATCCAATGAAGAAGGACTCTCGTCAACCTCCGGTTCAGTCGCGGGGCACAGCCCTGGCGGCGGGGCTGGCCGCGGCCCTCTTGGGCCTGAGCGGATCGTGGAGTGGGGCCGTGGCACAGTCCGCCAGCCCCGACTCCGAAACGGCCTCCTTGTGGCCCCTGGCGCAACGCCAGGCCGCGATCCACCGTTACTCGACGCTCTTCACCGCGCAGGATGTGCGCGACGCGCTGAGCACCGACGCCGGGTTGGAGCGGGCCATCGATTGGTGCCGTCGCACCGGGGTGACCAAGGCCTACGTGGAGGAGTTCCGCGACGGCTATGAGGCGGAGCGCGCCGCGTTGCTCAAGGCCAAGCAGCGCTTGCAACAGGCGGGGCTGCAAGTCTCCGGTTGCATCACCACCACCGCCGTGGGCAAACCCTCCACCCGCTCCCGGAACACCATCGCCTGCTACACCGACCGCCCCACGCAGGAACACCTCCAGGCGATCTTCGAATATGCCGCCAGCCTGTTCGACGAGATCATGATCGACGATTTCTGGTTCACCGACTGCACCTGTGCCGCCTGCGACGCCGCCCGGCGGGCGCGAACGGTGACCATCGGCGCGCGGACCTTTCCCGTGGCCGGGGACAGTTGGGCCGACTACCGCGGCGAGCTGATGACCCGGCTGTCGCAGCTCCGGCTCCTGGCCGCGGCCAAGAAGATCAATCCCCAGGTCCGCCTCATCATCAAGTATCCGCAATGGTATGACCGGTTTCACGAGCGCGGGTACGCGGTGCGGCGGGAAACCGCGGCCTTTGACCGCATCTGGGTCGGCACCGAAGTGCGCGACTACCAGGATCGCCATTGGGGCGGCACGGTGCCCTACGAGGGCTACTTCATCATGCGCTGGCTCGGCGGCATCGGGGGCGCCAAGTGCGGCGGCGGGTGGTACGACTGGTTGGGGACGACCGAGGCGACGTACCTCGAACAGGCCCGGCAAACCATCCTGGCTGGGGCCCGCGAGTCGATGTTGTTCTGCTACGGCGGGCTCCAGGGCGGCACGGGGCCGAAGGATGTGGCGGCGTTGCGGGCCAACCTGCCGGAGCTGCTCGCGGTGGCCGACCAAGTGCACCGGCACCGCGCCGTGGGCCTGGCCGCCTATAAGCCCGCTGACAGCCCCCCCGAAGAGGAACCGTACGTCTTCGATTTCGTCGGGATGCTCGGCCTGCCGCTGGTACCCTGCCATGACTTCCCGGCGCGCGCGCCGGCGGCGTTCTTCTCTGTCCACGCCTTGAAAGATGCGCGGTTCGAGGCCGAACTGCGCCGGTTCATCGGCAGCGGCCGGCCCGTGTTGCTGACCGACGGTCTGGTGCGGCGGCTGGGCGACCGGGTGAACGTGGGGGCGGCGAACGTGCGGGTCCTGCGCGTCAACGGACACCCCAAGTCGCTCCTGGACCTGCCCCAGGCCGAGCTGGATAACCTGCGCGGGCCGTTCCTGAGCGTCTGGAAGACTCAATTCCGGGCGCCCAACAAGGTCGGCCTTTACCTCTTCGACGATGGCAGTTGGGTGGTCGAGAACTTCAACGACCAACCGGTCAGCGTCGAGCTGAACCACCGCGCGATGCCGGTAGCAGGGCGCGGCTGGACCTACGCCTGGCACGGCACCGCCGACCGGGGCCCCGCGACCCCAG
>JAJXTA010000206.1 GCA_021784265.1 bacterium
AATCCCGGCGCCGCGGGCGTTGCCACCAGCAGCCGCATCCCGCGCTGAACCTGGTCCGTGGCGGCGCGATAGAGCAGGAACAAACGCCCCGCGGGATCGGCAAAGGCGCGCATGCCGCAACAACCGCAGGCGCCGGTCGGCACCGGGCTCGCCAGCGTCTCGGCCGCGAACGTTCGCCCCTCATCCGGCGAGTGGGCCACGTACACCGCCCGCCCCGCCTCGGCCTCGTGGTTGCCCGGCGCGCTGGCGTGCCAGGCCACATACACGTTGCCTCGCCCGTCCGCCGCAACCGACCCGCCCCCGTCCAAACCGCTGGCCCAGGTGAGCACATTGCGTTCCGGCTCGAAGCCCGTGCCCTGATCGTTCAGGCGCGTGTAGAGGTACGGCGTCGCCCATTCACCCCCGACCTGAACTCGGGGGGCGTGCTTGCTCCCCATCCAGGCCACATGAACGCGCCCGTTCCGGCCCAACGCCATCTGCGCCCCGCGGATCGAGCCAATCGCCAAGGCGCTGCCGGGCTGGCGATTCACCCGCAGTGGGGCCGAAAAGCCGGCCGCGCCGGCCGCGCGACGAACGTAATAGAGGTCGCCACCATCGGCGGGCCCTACATAGTAGATCAGGTGCAGCGCCCCTCGGGCATCGACGGCGCCCTGGGGCTGGATCCCGCCCTCAGGAGGACGCAGGAGCGAGACCGCGGGGAGCGGCGTCGCGGCCGCGAGCACGCCCACAGCCAAGCTGCTGACAACCGCCCAGAGTCGAAATGGCGCCTGCATCGTGCGTGACGGTTCTATTCGCCGCCGAGCATGGGCGTGCCCGGGGCGTTTGTCGAGGCTGTCGCGCTTGGCGCCGGCGCGTGATCGGCGCGGGGACGATCTCCGTCCGCACGCCCGACGCGCCGGCAGAACCGGCCGTAAGCAGACTGCCCTCCCGCCGGGACAGGGACGGCCAACCTCCGCCGCCGTGAGCGCTCCACGCCCTCGGCGCGGCACCGCGCTTCAACCCCGCGGTCGCTTGCCAACCATCGCGCCGAGGTCCGCCGGAGCGTGCTCGTACGGCGGAGACTTCCAGGGATTCGCGATGAAACCAAAGCCCGTCCCCCCGCGTTCCCGCGAGGATCCTATTGCGGCGGAAGCGAATACAAGAATACTAGCCTGCGCTCGATCCGGTAGCTGGCGCTTGTGCTCCGGACCGGCCTTCCGGTACCGCCGCCGCGACCTCTCCAAAACCTCGTCCTGGGTCGTCTGACTCGTGCTTTTGTCCACTCCCGCCACGGTAACAGTTACTTCGGGCGCCACGTATCGTTTCCCCCGTCTTTACCCCCCCTCCCGGGTAAGAAAACTTTTGGCGCAATTCGGACTCTGAGCCGGCGGCGTCCCCCGCCTTGACGCCCGCGGCCCGGCCCGGCATATTCCCCCGTGCCACACCCCGACCACCGATCCGACCCACCCGCGCCGCGGAGCGCGGCCGGGGAACCGGCGGACCCGCCGGGGTGCGGGCGCAACCCTGCTATGACCACCAATGCCCGACGGCGCGGCCCCTTGGTCCTCGCCGGCCTGCTCCTGGCCGCCCTGCCGCTACCGGCCCAAAGCAAACCCGACGTCATCGTCTTCGATGAGACCGAGAGCGTCGGCGGTGTGAAGTATTACGACTCCTCGTTTGGCGCGGCCTCCGCGCCCAGCACGCTGACCCTGGCCGGCCCCGGCTCAGACAAGCTGATGATCAACACCAACCAGCATTATACTGGCAAGGTCTGCGGCGCCTTCGGCTGGAAATCCGGGGCGGGGGGGACGTGGACGATGTTCGTGGCCCGGCCCGGCTGGGTGACCGCCGACGTGCGCGGCTACTCGAACGTGGTCCTCTACCTCAACGGCCCGCTGGGCCTCCCCGCGGACCAACTCCCCAAGGTCGGCCTGGAGAGCAGTCCCCCGGACCAACGGACCCCGGCCCTCAACCTGAGCGGTTACCTCCCCGGCGGGCTCGACAGCGATACCAACACCTGGCAGCGGGTGGTCATCCCCTTGAGCGCCTTCCAACCCTACGGCGCCTTCACCTTGGCCGCCCTCAAGGATGTCTATTTCACCCAAGGCCCGGCGGACGGCCTGCCCCATACCCTGTGGCTCGACGATGTCCGCGTGGTCGCCGGGGGAGGAGGCACCAATGCCCCGTCCCTCTCCGCGCCGCAGGGGCTCGCCGCCCTGACCGGGGACCAGAGCGTGGTGTTGCACTGGGACCCGAATCCCGAGGCGGGCGTGGCCGGTTATAACGTCTATCGCGCCGCGGCGGCCAACGGCTCGTTTGCCCGCCTGACGCCGAACCCGGCCACGAGCTTGAGCTGGGCCGACCTCATCGTGACCAATGGTCAGCCTTATTATTACTATGTCCGCGCCGTCAACGGCGCCGGCCAGGAGGGGACCAACTCCGCGACGGTGAACGCCAGCCCCCAGCCCTTCGCCGATGACAACGCCTTTCTCGACTACGTGCAGCACACCGCCTTCGATTATTTCTGGTATGAGGCCAACCCCACCAACGGGTTGGTCCGGGACCGGAGCGAGCCCTACTCGGAGGCGAGCATCGCGGCCACCGGCTTCGGCCTGACCGCCCTGGGCATCGGGATCGATCACGGCTGGATCAGCCGGGCCCGGGGCCGGGCCCGGGCGCTGGCCACCCTCCGCACCTTCGCCCAAGGCCCGCAAGGCACCAACGCCACCGGCGTGATCGGCTATCAAGGGTGGTTCTATCACTTCCTGGACCTGGGAACCGGGTTGCGCGCGAGCACGACGGAACTCTCCTCGATCGACACGGCGCTGCTCCTGGCCGGGGTGCTCTACGCCAAGCAGTACTTCGACGGTCCCGACCCTGACGAGGTCACCCTCCGGGCTTTGGCCGATGCCCTCTACGCCGGCGTGAACTGGTCCTGGATGGCCAACGGCGGCGCCTCCCTCACGATGGGCTGGCACCCGGACACCGGGTTTATCGGCGCTCGCTGGATCGGGTATGACGAAGGGATGATCCTCTACCTCTTGGGCCTGGGCGCGCCCACCAACGCCCTGCCGCCCGCCGATTGGCAGAGTTGGACCAGCGGTTACCAGTGGGCGACCAATTACGGCTATGCCTTCGTCCAGTTCCCGCCCCTCTTCGGGCACCAGTACTCCCATTGCTGGGTGGACTTCCGCCACGTCGCCGACGCCTATATGAGCGCCAAACAGTCCACCTACGCCGAGAATTCCCGGCGGGCGACCCTGGCGCAGCGGGCGTATGCCATCGCCAACCCCGGCGGTTTCACCGGCTACAGCTCGAATGTCTGGGGCCTGACCGCTTGCGACGGGCCCGGCGTCAATCCGTACTTCGGCTACATCGCCCGCGGCGCCCCGCCCCCGCAAAATGACGACGGCACCATCGCCCCCACCGCCGCGGGGGGCTCGTTCGCCTTCACCCCGGAGTATTCCCTGCCCACCCTCCGGTACCTCTACGACCAGTACCGGGCCAACCTCTGGACCGGCTACGGCTTTCGGGACGCTTTCAATCTCTCCGCCAATTGGTGGGACCCGGACGTGATTGGCATCGACCAGGGGCCGATCCTGCTGATGATCGAAAACCACCGTTCGCAACGGGTGTGGAAGCTCTTCAGGCGCAATCCCGAGATCCAGCGCGGGCTGGCCCAAGCCGGGTTTGCCCCGCTGGCCTTCGCCAGTCCTCGCCTCGAGCGCGAGCCCGCCCAGAACGGCTTCGTCGTGTCGTGGGACACCGTGGCGGGGAAGGCTTACCAAGTCGAGTTCTCGCCCGACCTCGATCGCTGGTACGCCTCGCCCACGGGCAACCTCGAGGCTGCGGGCTCGCCCTTGACCTGGCTGGACCTTGGCCCGCCCGCGACGGATGCCGATCCCGCCACCACCGCGGAGCGCTTCTACCGCGTGTTTCAGTTCGGCGCACCCTAACCGCCGGCGCGCCGTGTGCCTCGCCCGCCCCCTGGCACCACATTCGACCCGTCCCGCGCCCGCCCACGGCGTGGGATCACGGCGTCGCCGGTCGGAGGCCGAACGCTGGTTTCGCTCGCCGGCCGCCCGCGTCAGCTTCGGCGCACAGTTTGTCGTCACGGCCGACCTGACCGACAAACCGAAAGCCGGAGAGGATTTATGGCCGACAAAGTAAAAGTCTGGTTCGACGCGGAAGCGGTTTTCCTCGAAATCCGTTTCTCCGATGCGGCTGGCTACGCAAAGGAGACCCAGCACGCTGCCGTGATCGAGCGCGTGGACAACGCGGGCCAAGTGATCGGTTTCAGCATCCTCGGCGTCAGCCGCTTCCGAAGAGACAAACCGTTGGAGGCTGATCTCATCCTGGCTTGAGTGCCCCACCCGCGCCTCAGGTCGTGAGCGCCCGGGAGCCGATGCCAGCCTCCCAGCCTGCAAACTGTTCCCGCATGAGTTGACGCGCCTAACGCTCGCCCTGAGGACGCAGGCGGATTCCGCCCGCCCAGAGCGGCCACGGCGCCGAGCCCTGCGAACGGGTCATCGGCGGCCGCGGGTGCCTCTCCGATCAAGTTCCGGAAGGTTGCCGCCGCCACCGGTCGGCGCCCCCGCGGCCCTAACCGGTCGCTCGCCGCCCCGGGCCCGCTTCGAGCAACGCCCGCAGGGCGCCGTCGGGCTGGAACCCGAGGTCCGTCTTGCGCGGAATCACGACCGCGAGGGCATAGGCGCCCACGATCCAAGCGTGCGCTTTGTACTGCCAAAAGTTCTCAAACTCGACCTGCCATTGGACCCCGGGCGGTCCCGCCGAACCCGGCACGACGGACTTGGCGCGCAGGACCGCGAAGGGGACCGTCAACCCGCACCGGAGCGCCTTCGAGAGGGCTTCTTTCACCGTCCAGAGGACAAAGCCGGCCGAGGGTTGCGGGACGCCGGCGGCGGCCAGCAGGGCGAACTCCTCCTGGCTAAAGACCCGGGTGAAGACGTCCACGCGCGTCGGCTCGATGAGCTCCAGGTCGATGCCAATGGGGTGGCCCGCCGCGCAGGCCGCGCCCAAGGCAACGCCATGCGAATGGGCCAGCGAGATTTCGGCCGCCACCGGCGCGGCGGCGCGCACCAGGGGTTGGCCAAAGACGCCCGAGAGAATCTCGAGGCGCTCCAGCCGCGGTTCCGCCAGCAACGCCGCCAGGGCGCGTTTGAGCGCAATCCGCCCCAGCAGGTAGCTCCCTCGCCGCAGCGGAAACTGGAGCTGGCGGAAATGGGCCAGCTCGGCCGGACCCAGGACGGTCTCGAGGGCCTGACCCAATTGCTCCGCCTCCGTTTGCGAGCAGACGCCCAGGAAACCCGGCACCGGGGCGCCGTTGCGGCGGAGCTGGAGCGGCGGTTGCATGACGAGTTCTTACCCGCCCAGCTCCCGTTTGACGCGGGCCAGATTGCGCAGGTCAGCGCCGAAGGGGCTGAGCACGGCCAACGCCCGGGAGGCGGGGTGTTTGCCCGGCACCCGCTGGGCGAAGCCGGCCAGTGTCCCGCTGGGGCCGGCGTCCACATAAACCCACGGGGCGCCCTCGGCTTCCAGGCCCTGGATCGTCTTCGCAAACCGCACCGGGGCGCGCCAGACCTGCCAGCAGTATTCGGGGGTGAACTCGGCGGCGGTCAGGGTCTTCCCGGCCATGCACGAGACCACCGGCAGGCGTGGCGTGGCCGCTTTCAACCCCTGCGCCATCGCCCGCAACGGGTCCCGGATTGGGTCCAGCATCGGCGAGTGAAACCCATGCTGGATCGGCAGCACCTGACAGACAACATCCTGCGCGCGGAGCAGCGTTTGGGCGCGCAACAGGTCCGGTCGGCGTCCCGCGACCACGAAGTGGCCGGGGTAATTCGTGCAGGCGACGGTCGTTCCGGCGAACACCTCCGGCCGCTCCGCCGGCAGCGTGGGGGAGGCCAGGACCGCCAGCATCCCGGCCGCCGGCGTGCCGTCCTCGACCAGGGCCGCCGTTTGGATCACAAATCGCAGCGCGGCTTCG
>JAJXTA010000207.1 GCA_021784265.1 bacterium
CTCCTCCCCCCCCCCGACTGGCAGACGGCGCATGATCGCGACGGGCTCGTGGACGCCATGTCGCGCAACCTGGCGGAAATCCCCGGCGTGGATTCGCAGTTCAGCCAGTATATCGAGGACAACGTCAACGAGGCCGTCTCCGGCATCAAGAGCGAGCTGGCCATCAAGCTCTACGGGGAGGACGCCGAGACCCTGCAAGCCTTGGCCGATCGCATCGCCGCCGTCTTGGAGAAAGTGCCCGGGGCACACGACGTCGGCAGCGATCAGCTCTTGGGCCAACCCCAGATCCAGATCGCCGTGGACCGAGCCGCCATCGCCCGGGTCGGCGTCAGCGTCTCGGATGTCGAACAGGTGGTCGAGACCGCCTTGGGGGGCTCGGTCGCCACGCAGGTTCTGGAGGGAGAACGGAGCTTTGATCTGGTGGTCAAACTGGCCCCCAAAGCCGTCTCGGACGTCGAATCGATCCGCGACATCCCGGTCTTGGGGGCCAACGGCGAGCATCTGACCTTGGGCAACCTGGCCACGGTCCAGGTCAAACAGGGCCTCGCCCGGGTCTATCGCGAAAGCAACGAACGGCGGATTGCCATCAAGTTCTCCGTCCGCGGCCGGGCGTTGGGAGACGTGGTGCGCGAGGCCGAACACAACGTGGCGGCGACGGTCAAGATGCCCAAAGGCTACCATTATGAGTGGACCGGCTCGTTCGAAAACCAACAACGCGCCACCCGGCGGTTGGCTATCGTCTTTCCCGTCACCCTCCTCATCATCCTCTTTCTGTTGGTGACGGCCTTCGATTCGGCCAAGCTCGCCCTGCTGGTGCTGCTGACCCTCCCCTGCGCCGCCTGTGGCGGTCTGCTGGCCCTGCCTCTCGCCGGCCTCAACCTGTCGGTGGCGGCGCTGGTTGGCTTTGTGGCCCTGTTTGGGATCTCGGTGCAGAACAGCGTCATTCTGGTCTCGCGCATCCGCGACCTGCGCAAACAAGGTCAGGCGATGACCCAAGCCGTGGAGGAAGGAGCCTTCACCCGCCTGCGCCCGATGGTGATGACGGCCTCGATGGCGATGCTCGGGTTGCTGCCGGCGGCCCTCTCGCATGGCGTCGGGGCGGAGACCACCCGGCCGTTCGCCTGCGTGATCATTGGCGGCCTGATCACCGGCACGGTGCTGACCGTGTTCGTCCTGCCGTTGCTCTACCCGACCTTCGAGCCGCGCCAAGCGCCCGCGGCCTAGGCGCCGTCGGTCCACGGTCCCGCGGCACGGCGTGGGGCGCCGGTCGAGGACTGGCCCGAACCGCGCCCGCCCCGGGAGGCGGCCGGCGCGTTCCCGGCCCTACTTCACCCCTAATAGGCCCTGGATCGCCGGGACGGAGGCCGCCCCGGTCGTGCCGAGTTGATGGATGACGATCGAGGCGGCCGTACCGGCCAACTCCAGTGATTCCTGCAGGCTGGCGCCCGCCGCCAGCGCCGCGGTCAAGTTCGCCGTCACCGCGTCCCCAGCCCCGACAATGTCAATCGGCCCGCGCACCGGCAGCGCCGGGGCGTAGGCCAAGGTCCCGTCCGGGCTGGCGGCGACGATCCCCCGCTCCGCCAACGTTACAAAGACGGCGCGACCTTGGCGCCGGGCCAGTCCCAGCGTGGTACTCTGGAGTTGATCCAGCCCCACATCGGGTAGGGTGCCGGTGAGCGCGGCCAGCTCGCTCCCGTTCATCTTGAAGGTGACAGCGGGGTAACCGCGCAGGCCGCGCCGGCTGTCGGCGATGATCAGCCGCTGCGGACAGCGCTGCGCCAACTCGCCCACCGCCGTCAGCAACCGTCCGGTTACGACGCCGGTGTCCGCCAGGTCCACTTGGTCCATTAGGATCAGGGCATCGACCCGCGGGGCGAGCTGGTTCACGGCGGCGATGATCTCGCGCTCGACCGCCGCCGGCGTGCGCGTCCAGTTCTTGCTATCCAGTCGATTCAGCTCGCGGGGAGGCCGCTCCGGTTCGAGCACTAACGGCTTGCAGTAGGTGAAGGTGCGCCGCTGGTCGGTTGTCAGAAAGTACTCGAGCCGAACCCCGGGCTTGGCGGCCAGCGCGCGGCGGAGTTCGAAGCCCTCCCCATCTTCACCGCAAAACCCCACGACCTCGATCTCGCCCACCCCCAGCTCGACGAGGTTGTTGAGGATGGTCCCGGCCGCGCCTGGTTGGCTGCGCACCTGCACCACATTGTGCACCGGTAATCCAGTCTCCAGCGACGTCTCTGCCCGCCCGGGATCGATTTCCAAATAACGGTCCAGGCAAAAATCACCGACGACCGCCACCCGCAAGCGCGGGTAGCGCCCGGTCAGCTCGTGAAAGCGGTCGGCATTCATCGCTCGAGGCAGTGATAGAGGTTGTGGAGAAAGACCATGTTATCGCACTGGGCGTAGTGCATGGCCCCGCCCATGCGGGCGAAACTCTTGCAGAAGCGGAGATAATAGGCCGGGCTGGTCTTGGGAGGCTCGCCTCGGGACCAGTCCCACTGACCGCCGTCCTGCAGATCGACGACGTAGATGGTATGATCGTGGACGACGGGCCGGCCGGCCTGCAGCCGCAGGTTGTTCACGCAGCTCAGGCTCTTCTCAAACACCTGGGGCGCCATGATCGCCGAGCCAATCGCCAGAACCACCCCCCCCTCCAGGCCCTCGATCGCCCCACCAAACCGGCAAAAATCCACCGTGGCGGCCCGCCCGATGACCGCGCCGTCGAACATGGGATGCGTGGCGACAATGTCGTAGCCGATCCCGGGATGCACGGTCAAGGGCACCTGGTGCCGGAAGGCCTGCGCCAGGATCGAGGCGTGCTTCCACCGGTGCTCGACGACGAGGCTGCCAGGGGGGAGCCGGTGTCGGCGCAGGGCACCGAGCAGATCGGCCCGCGCCCCCGCCAGGGGATGGGCCGGCTCGGCGCGCAGCTCGGCTTCGAGCGATTCCGGCGTGGGCAAACAGACCCCGTCTTCCAGGATAAACCGCCCGAGGGCCGCGCCGTAGCCATCACCGCGCACCCCGCCCGCCAGCAGCGCCAGGTGAATGCTACGCCCGGTCTCTGCCCAGGCACCGAAGGTTCCGGTAGCCACGTTCTCTCGAACGCTTTCGGTGGAGCGGCCCAGCCAGGCATACTCCCAATCATGGATGGTGCCGGCCCCGTTGGTCGCCAGGTGGGTGATCCAATCCCGCGCCATCATGCGTTCGAGCACCAGGGCCGCCCCGTTGCGCAACAGGTGGGCGCCGTACATCAGCACCACACTCGCTTGGCGCCGGCGGGCGGCTTGAATCCGCTGCGCGCACGCCTCGACGAGCGCCCTCACCCCCGCCGGGCACGGGGGCGCCGGGGATTCTGGCGGGACCAGAATCTCTTCAACTCGGGTGAGGCTCTGGCGTTCGGCCAGCGGGCGGACCTTGAGCTTGAGAAGGTCCAACGGTTCGGTTTGCATCGCCTCCCTACGTTATGAGGCGGCGGCGGCTTGGTGCGGCGCCGGAAGCGGCACGGTGCCGCGGATCACCTCCAGCAACGCCACCGCGTCGCGGAAATCCGGGATGACCACATCGGCGCCGACTCCCAGCAAGCGCTGGCGCTTCCATTCGTCCAGCCGCCCCGAGCCGTTGTGCGCCTCGTCACTGGCCACCGCCACCGCCAACCCACCCACTTCCTTCGTGTTCTCGATCTCCACGTAACCATCCCCGAACGAGAGCAATTGCTCCCCGGAAATCCGGTTCTCCCGCAGTAGGCGCTCGATCACCATTTTCTTGGAGAACTGCTTGTAGTCGTCCAGAGCGCCGTAGATGTGCGGGCCAAAGTAGCGCGTCAGGTCCAGCAACGCGGCTTCCTGTTTGACGAAGGGCTCGTCGGTGCCACTCGCCAGGTAGAGCCGCAACCCTTGGCGCTGCAGGGTCTCGAGCAGGGGGCGAGCCGCATGGACCAGAAGGTCGTCGGGCCGCACGCGCCCCTCGCGCAGGCCGGCCACGCGCGCGCTGATCCGCTGGTCCAAGCGTGCGAGGTATTCGTGTTTGTACCAGAGCGGCTCGCGGGGGGTGCCTCCCCGCTCCTTGATCCGCTCGGCCAGTTGGATCATCTGGTAAATCGTCTGCTTGCCGTTGAGCCGCATGATGTCCTCGAACGCCAGGCGGCGCCGGTCGGCCTCCGTCTCCCCTGGCTGGGCCGGTAGCAGTTCGGTGAACATTGGCACCATCACCTCAGGCCAGCCTTGCCGGATCAGCGAGAGCGTGCCGTCGAAGTCGAACAAGACATGGCTCACGGCCGGCCGCGGGGCGAAGGCGCGGCTGAATTCGACGTGACCACGGAAGCGGGTAGCAACAGACATTGGCCTGTAGCTATCTGGGAATTGGCCACCTGTCAACCACCACCACCGACACGCCGTCGCGACCGAAAAACTTTCCTTTACACCTCGAATTCCCGGGCCGAATGTGGGGAGAGTATGTTAGCTGCGATTGACGCGAATATCTGGGGCCTGCTGGTGGTCCCGGTGGGGATTAGTATTTGTTTCGGCCCGGGACTGGTGGTGTGGTTGATAGCCGAACTCCGCTCCAAGCCCCCGGAGGAGAAAAGGAACCTCAAGTGAGCCCCGCGTGAGCGGGCTGAGGGTCACCGTCCGCGGACGCGGGGCGTGTCCTCGGGCGGACAATGGGCGTTGCCTCGGGCCCGCGCCCGCGGGGTAAGGCACGGTGGACGCGGCGCCGGCGCTTGACTTTCCTGCCTCGGCGAGACGACATTGGCCTTCAACATGGCCCCGCGATGTGCTTCCAACCCCCGACGTGGCGTCTCCGCAGACCAAGGTGATCGTGCCCTGATCTGCTCAGCGGAGCGGCGTCAAGGGTCGCGCCGGCGCCCGCAGGCCATCAGTTACGGAGGTTCCCATGAAACGAACGTTAGCGTTGCGCTGGTGCTGGATCGCCGGGTTCGCCGCCTTGACGCTGTGGCTGCGGCCCCTGCCGGTAACCGCCCAAGAGGGAGACCCGGGCGGACCGGGTGACCGCTTGGCGCGGCTGGAACGGCGCCTTAACGAGCTGGCCGAACGCCAGGACCAGATCCTGCGCCAGCTCGGCCAAAGACCCGAGTTCCAGGGGCCCCCTGGCCCACGGGGTGGTCCCCTGCCCCCTGAGCTGCGCGGTCCTGGGCCAGGTCCCGGGCCGATGCCACCCCCACCGGCCCTGCACGCCCTGCACGCGCTGGGCGGTTTGGCCCGGTTGGCCACGTTGATCTGGCTCCTGGCCAATATCCTCCTGGCGATCTGGATCTATACCGACATCCGGAAGCGGGGTGATGGCCCCGGCGTGCTGATCGCCCTCGCCCTGGTGGCGGGAGTGCCCGCGGCGATCATCTACGCCCTGGTCCGCATCGGAGATCGCAAGCCCCAAGCCCCCTGAGGCAGCCGCACCGGCATCCCCAGGCCCCGGGGCACCCCTGGGGCCACGGCCGCCACGCGCCCACGACCGCTGATAGCCGGCTCAGTGCGCCCGCTCTGTCCCCGCCGGACGATACGCCGGATTTGGCGTCGGCATTTGCGCACCCACGCGCTGCCGCCACGCCGCCAACTTGCGCTCCAAGGCTTGCGCCTGGGCCGGCAGCCGGCCCGCCAGATTGTGCTGTTCGCCCACATCGGCCTTCAGATCGTACAGCTCGAGGTGATGGTCTTCGTAAAACTCGATGAGTTTGAGGTTGCCTGCGCGGACCGCGCCACCCGGCCGCCCCCCTTGGTTGGCGTAGTGCGGGTAATGCCAGAAGAGATCACGCGGCGCCAGGGTCCCCCGTTGGCGGAGGAGGGGGACGAGGCTCACGCCGTCAAGCTCCCGGTCGGGTGGGGCCGCCCCGGTCAGGGCCAGGATCGTGGGGTAGAAATCCACGCTCGATACCGGCGTGGCGCAGACCGTGGCGGGCTGCACCACTCCCGGCCATTTGATGATCAACGGCTCGCGGATTCCGCCCTCATACAAATAGCCC
>JAJXTA010000208.1 GCA_021784265.1 bacterium
CTCGACCGATGGGTGTGTCTGGCCCGACCTGACCCACGCGGACGGTGCCCTGGGCAAGGGCCTTTGGGCGCCGCTGCAAGATTACGGCGTCTTCCAGGTCTTGGTGGGCTCGACGCCCTGAGCCGGTGATTTCCTCCGCGGTAGGTTGGTAGGCAGTCTGGTTAGTTGGGTCACGTTGGTGGCGGCGGAGTGGTTCTCCGCCGCCACCTGCTGGACTGGCGCAGCCTGCACCGGCCCGCGGACGCGGGTGAGCGGCAGCCGCGTGGCTCCAACCCGCCGCGTGGCGGGCGCGCGGCGAAAACGTTTTGAAAACCTACAACCCAGGCCCGGCTGCATCGCGCCGCTGCCACCCCGGTGGCCGTCGTCCTCGGGCGGGCTTTACCCTCATTGAGCTCCTCACCGTCATCGCGATCATGGCCGTCCTGATGACGCTGCTCCTCACCGCTGTCAACGCGGCGCGGAAGAAATCGCATCAGGCGCGCTGCATGGCGAATCTGCACCAAATCAGCTTGGCACTCACGATGTACCTGGATGACTTCCAGCAGCGCCCGCCCCGGTTTGATCCCCTGGTGGCCGGTCGCTACCTGGCCGCCGCGGAGGCGCTGGTCTGCCCGCAGGACCGGACGGGCAACTGGGGGGGGCTGGTCAATGGTAGCGGGGTTTTTTCCGCCGTGCTGTTGCCCGTGTCGGGGAGCACTAACAGTTGGCTGGCGTTCTCCTATCTCAACCCGTTGGGCTGGGATGACACGGCCTGGGCGCGGCTGATGAAAGCCGGCAGCCTGGCCGGCGTGGCCACCTGCCAGCTTCACGGTTTGGGTCAGCCAAACACGGCTGCGCCCTCGATCCAGGATTTCGAGGGCCTCACCCTGCGGGCCCAGCGGGACGGCGCCGTAGTGCAGCGCAAGGTCTTTTGGGCGTCCACCGTGCTGTTGCCGCCGCCCACCTTCGCCAACTTGACGCCGGACGCGGGGGTGCCGGCGTTGACCCCGCCGGCAGGGGGCGACTATCCCTGGCCCCTGTTTGTCGATGAACTCCCGCCCGCTCCCTGAATCGCTCGTGCCCCTGGAGGGCGAGGGCATGATACGTCCGTTTCGGGTGGCGGCGGCGTGTCCTGGCGCCGGCCGGAGTTGGGCGGATGCGTGGCGGGGCCTGTTGTGGTGTGAGTGGTTTGCCCACAGCCAATTGGTGCTGGTGTTCCTTGGCGCGTGGCTGGCGATCGTCTGGCTCCTGCCGCTGTTCGCCGATCCCGGCTGGGTGTTGCTCCTGGGCGGCCTTTACGCCCTGGTCGCGGGGCCGACCTACGGGGGCGGGGACCTGATGGAGGGGTGTGAGGAGTTCACCCTCGCCCTGCCGGCGACCCGCGCCGAACGTTACGTGGCGCGGTTGGTCGTTGGGGGTGGCACGCTGCTGGTGTTGACGGCAATGGATGTGCTGGCGATGGGCTTGGACCTCTCCCAGACCTTGGCCCGGCTCTACGTGGACACCGGGCTGGTGCAGCCGATGCAAGTGGCCCATCCCGGGCTGTTGTATGGCTTGGTGTTCGCCTTGCCGTTTGCCGCTTTCGCCTTCTCGTTCGGTCTGGCCGCCGTCACTCGCTCCCGGGCCCAGGTGTTCGCCGCCTCGTTCTGGGGTGCGTTGGCGGCGTTGCTCGTTTTGCGGGTCGCCGGGCATTACGAACACGCGGTGTGGGGGCAGTTGAACGGTTTGATCGCGTGCCCGCTGTTGATGGGTTTGGCGTCAGCCGCCGTGGGGGTGGGCTACCTTGGGTACCAACACAAAGAGGTGGGGGCTCCCGTCACCCCCTTTCATCTGCCCGGGCGGTGGTGGGCCTGGGCGGCGCTGTTCTTGGTGGGGCTGGCCGTGGCGCTCTGGTTGGCGTCGTGGGTGGCGGGACAGTTGCCCGCGGCGCTCCGGCCGAGTTGAGCCTATCGCGGCGCGAGGTCGCAAACCTGCGAACCGGGTCCGGGCCCCGTTTTTCGCAGTTGCAACCCGTAGCGGGACCCCCTAGAATAGGCCAGTTCTAGCTGCTCCCCCGCCAGGAATGTACTTGGCATCCCGCGTGCGGACAGCAGCTTTGGGATGAGCCACACCAACGCAATTCGACCTCGGAAGGGTGGAAGCAGCCGCCTCGTGGCGCTGGCGGTCTTGGCGGTGCTCTTGGTGGCGGGCCCAAGCGCGTGGGGAGCCGCGGGGGTGGTCCTGGCTTGGGACCCGAGCCCCAGTCCGCAAGTGGTTGGCTATAAGCTGCATTGGGGCGGCGCCAGCGGCGCTTACACCGGCGTGCTGGACGTTGGCAACACCAACACCGTCACCGTCACCAACCTCACCATCGATGTCTTGACCTTCTTCGCGGTGACCGCCTACGACTCCAATGGAGTCGAGAGCCTTCCCTCCAACGAGATCAGCTATACTTTGCCAGCCCCGCCTACGGTCCCCACGGCCGCCGGGCTGAGTTGGTCCAACCCGGCCGACCTCGTGTATGGGACCCCCTTGGGACCGCAGCAACTCAACGCGACCGCCAGCGTGCCGGGGGGCTTCGTTTATAACCCGCCCCCAGGGGCGGTGTTGGCCGCCGGCCCCGCCCAGACGCTCACCGTGATCTTCACCCCGGCGGACCTGACGAGCTTCTCTCCCGCCACTAACACGGTGCTGGTGAATGTGCAACCGGCGCCGTTGCGGATCACCGCCGACAGCAAGTCCAAGACTTATGGTGGCGCGATGCCACTGCTGACGTTTACTCCCGCCGGCTTCGTCAACGGCGATACGGCGGCGGTGCTGGCCGCGCCGCCCGCTCTGAGCACCACGGCCGGCCCCGCGAGCGGCGTCGGGACCTACCCGATCAGCGTCACCGGGGCGGCCGCCCCCAATTACACCATTAGCTTTGGGAGCGGGGTGCTCACGGTGACCCCGGCCCCGCTGCGTCTCACCGCGGACAACCAGACCAAGGCTTACGGGACGGCGCTGCCGCTGCTGACGTTTACTCCCGCCGGCTTCGTCAACGGCGATACGGTCGCTTCCCTCAGCACCCCCCCGTCGTTGAGCACCAGCGCTACCGCCGGCAGTGCGGTCGGCTCGTACCCCATCACTCTCACTGGAGCAGCCTCGCCAAATTATACCATCAGCCTGGCAAACGGGACCCTGACGGTCACCCCCGCCACGCTGCGCATCACCGCCGAGAACGCGACCAAGGTTTATGGGCAAGCCCTGCCGGTGCTGGCCTCCAGCATCGTGGGTTTTGCCAACGGCGACAGTTTGGCGATCTTGAGCGGGCCGGTGCATCTGGACACCACCGCCAGCGCCAGCAGCGCCGTGGGCGCCTATCCGATCACCCCCAGCGGCCCGACCGCCCCGAACTACTCGATCACCTTCGTGCCGGGGACGCTCACCGTGACCCCCGCGCCCCTGCGTGTCACCGCCGACGACAAGAGCATGGCGTACGGGCAGGTGCCGCCGCCGTTGACCGCGAGCTTCGCCGGGTTGGTCAATGGTGACACCCCGGCCAGCCTCGGCACGCCGCCGCAACCCACCACGACTGCGAGCGCGACCAGCCCCGTCGGCACCTATCCCATCAGCGTCAGCGGGGTCAGTGCCCCCAACTACACGGTTGCTTTTGGCAACGGCACATTGACGGTCAACCCGGCGACCCTGACCGTGACCGCCAACGACCTTTCCCGGCCGAAAGGAGCGACTAATCCGCCGCTGACGGCGACGTATGCCGGCTTCGTCAATGGCGAGACCCCGGCCGTGCTTAGCCCAGCGGCCACGCTGCAAACCACCGCCGATACCAACAGCCCCGTCGGCGCCTACCCCATCACCGTCAGCGGGGGGGCGGCGCCCAACTATCAGTTGTCGGTGGTCAACGGCACTCTGACGGTGACGGCGGCGGCGCTGACAGCCCTGGCGCTCAGCCCGACCAACCTCGCTCTGTACCTAGGCCAAACGCAGGCCGTGAGCGCCCTGGAGGTTTACACCGACGGCTCGCAGGTCACCCAAACCGAGGCGGTCGTTTGGGGTGTCGCCCGCACCAACGTGGCCAGCATCCAAACCAACGGCGTGGTGACGGCCCTGGCGGCGGGCCAGACCTTGATTGGGGCGCGGGTGGGGCCCTTGAGTGCGTCGGGCTTGGTCACGGTGACAGTGCCGCCGGCCTCCCAGGCCCAAGCCTTGCCCCCGGCCCCACCCGCGCTGGGCGGCACAAACACAACGTCCCCAACCGCCGCCGCAGGCGCCACGACCCCGGCGTCGTCGGCCTCCTCCGCCGGCTCGACGACGCCTGCGAAGACCCCGAGCCCGTCCGTGAGCCTGCCGGGTGTGCCGCCGCTGCTGGCCATCACCTTCACTAACCAGCACGTGACCGTGGTGCTGCTCGGGACCGTGGGGGCCAGCTATGCGCTCCAGAGCAGCTCCAGGCCCGGGGTGCCCGGGAGCTGGATCACCCTCACGAATCTCACCCTCGACAGCCCGGTACACCTCTCCGCCGTCACCCCGCCGCCGGGGGTGTTGGGCAGTGCGTTTGTGCCTGCCGCCCAGGCCTGGACCGACCCGCGCGTGACCGAAGGTGCCATGAACTATTACCGGGTGATCATGCAGGCGGACTACGCGACGCTGGCCGATCAGGTTCTGGGCGGCAAAGGCTACGCCACCCGCCTGATCGTGGTGCGGATGCCGGGGGACCTCTCGCACGTGGTCTGTTATGTGACCCAGGCCAACGCCTACCTGGACTACGATAGCCAGAGCCGGGCCGTCCGGCTCCAGCCCTCCGGCGCGGCGATTCGCGAGGTCGCGACGATGGTCGCCGCCGCGTTCAACCAGAATTGGACTTCCGCCTCCGAATTCACGGTCAGCGATGGGGTGCAACTGATGGCCGCCACCGTGGTCAAGACCGATCCGCCGTCCGCGGACCCGGTCGCCGCGCCGGGGGGGCCGGCCATTCGCGTGGACTTCTAAACCTCCTTGGTCTTTATGAAGGACAATATCGAGCAACGGATCATCGCGGTATTCGTCGTGATGCTGGCGGTGTTGACGTTGGTGGCCGCGGCCGCGATCCGCAACATCCGCCTGGCGCTGGCCAGCAGTGACTGGGTCAACCACACCCACGCGGTCATCCTCGAGGCCGATGCGGTCCTTTCCTCCTTGCGGGCCGGTGAAGCCGCGTTGGGCACCTACCTGCTGACCGGGGACGCGCGGGATCAGGCCGCTTACCGCGCCGCCTACGGTGACGTGGCCCAACACCTCGAGGTGGGCAAGGCGCTCACCCGCGGCGAGCCGGCGGAGCACCAGAAGTTTGTGGAGCTCGAACCCCTGCTCCAGCAGCGGGTGGCCGTGGCCCGGCAACTGGTCCAAGCCCGCGCGCGGGAGGGGTTGGCCGGCGCCCGCGCGGCTTTAGTGGCCGACGCCGGCAACGACGTTCCCGCCCAGATCCGGCGGTTGGTGAGCGCGCTGCGGGAGGACGAGAACACCTTGTTGCGGGCGCGCGACCGGGCCTCCTATCAACAGGCCCAGACGACGCGCTGGACCGTCTTCACCGGCCTCGGGCTGAACTTCCTGTTGCTGGTGGCGGCAGGCTGGCTGGTCCGCGATGACTTGGCGGCGCGCCGGCGGGCCGCGGCCGCCATGGCCGAAGCCAACGCCCAACTGGAGACCAAGGTGCGCGAGCGGACCGCCGAGCTGGCCACCGCCAACGAAGCCCTGCGCCAGGAGAATCTGGAACGGCGCTGGTCCAATCAGGCGCTCGACCACCAACTGCGCTACAGCCAACTCATCATTAACTCGATCAGCGACCAGGTGTTTGTGATCAGCAAGGCCCTCAACATCAGCCGGGTCAACCCCGCCGCCGAACATCACACGGGCTTGGGCGCGCGGGAGTTGATCGGTTTGCCCATGCAACGCGTGCTCCGCTGGTCCCCGCCGCCCCCGGCGGGGACCGCGTCCAGCTCCGACCCCATCTCCCTCGCCCTCAAAGAAGGGCGC
>JAJXTA010000209.1 GCA_021784265.1 bacterium
ACGCGGTGCCCGGGCGGCCCAGGTCCGTGGCATTCTCAGAGCGGGCGGTTGACCGGCCGGTGGCACTGGGTCCGGCGGCCGTGCCGCTCGAGGCAGCGGTCCCGCTCCGGTTGGTTCCTGAGCCGAAGGGCGGTTTGGGCGGCCCCCGCGCGGTTGCGTCCCGAGATTGCCTCACCCAGTGCCTCTCGTGCAGACTCCGAGCCATGACATTGGCTGAGCTCCTCGAGAATGAAGCGCTGCGGCAGTCTGAATTCCCGGTGACCCGCGTGGGGACGTTTCTCGCCCACGCCGGGGTGTGCGCCTTGCCCCGGCGGGTGATGGAGGCAATGCGGCAACATGTCGAGGGTTGTGGCGAGGGAGATCAGGAAGCCGGTTTGCCGGCCGGCTTCTTTGGCCGGACGCGGGAGTTGGCCGCCCGCCTGCTGGGGGCGGCGGCGGGGGAGATCGCGCTGGTCGGGCCGACCTCGCTGGCCTTGAGCTACGTGGCGGCCGGATTGCCGTGGGAGCGAGGCGACAATCTCGTGGTCTATTTCGATGACTACCCTTCGAACGTCTATCCGTGGTTGGCGCTGCGGCGGCGAGGCGTCCAAGTGCGCTGCGTCCGCGCGCCCGCCTTGGGCCAGCTCGAGCCCGCCGAGGTCCTGGCCGAGGTGGATGCGCGCACGCGCTTAGTGGCGCTGGCCTCGTGTCACTTTGTGAGCGGGTGGCGGTTGGACCACCAAACCCTCGGCCGGGCGCTGCGGGAACGGAATGTGCTCTTTTGCTTGGACGCCATCCAGACCTTGGGGGCCTTTCCGACCACGGTGGAGTATGTCGATTTCCTGGCGGCGGACGCGCACAAATGGTTGTTGGGTCCGTGCGGGGCGGGGATTCTCTATGTGCGCGCGGCGCTGCAGGAGCGGCTGGCGCCGGCCGTGTACGGTTGGCACAACGTTCGCTGCCCGAATTTCACCACCCAGGAGGAGATCGTATTCCAGCCCGACGCGCGGCGTTATGAGGCGGGCACGGCCAACCTGGTTGGGCTCGCGGGGTTACAGGCGGGCCTGGAGTTGGTACTGGAGGTGGGGGTCGAGGTCATCGCCACCGAACTGCGCCGCAAACGCGCCTGGCTCGTTTCGGCACTGACCGCCAAGGGGTGTGTCGTCTGGCATGGGGCTTGTCCGGAGGCGAACGCGAGCGGCATCGTCGCGTTTCATCGCCCCACCGAGGACACCACCTGCCTGCACGCCCGCCTGACGGCGGCGGGCGTGGTGACGTCCCTGCGGGCCGATCGAACCGGACAGTCCTACATCCGGCTCTCACCGCATTTTTACAACACCGACGACGAGCTCCAGCGCGTGCTCCGCGCGCTGTAGGACGGGAGGGTGAGAACGAGTGCGGGCCGCCCCACGAGCGGCGGGGGTGATCACTTGCCCGTCGCGCCGAAGGCGAGCTGACTTTGCTCCGGGCGGGGCGGCGGGGCCGGAGTCCAGTCCAGCGCACGATCCACCGCCTGCCGCATCTGGTGGAACCACCAGTGCGCCCGCGCCCTCCTCCGTTGGGGGAGGGAGGGCGGCTGGCGGCGGCTGGCGTCGAAGGCAAGTTCCATCTGTGTTTTTTCCATAGTCGGCCTTTCTGTTTTTGGCCCACCTTACGCCGGTGGGTTAGACAAATACTGTCCAAGGCGGGAACTTCTTTTGACGGGCCGGCGCGGTTTGCCCGCGGGCGCTGGGCGCCCCAGCGAGCAGACGAAGGGGGTTGAGGCCGGCCCTCTTTTTGGATCGCCCCGGGTTGGGTTTGTTTCGGTGGGGGATGAGCCGGTGCCCCGCCCAGGGTTTATGGTTGCCGGGTAACCTCGCGCGGGGTGCGGCGCCGACGCCCGCCCGCCCCATGCCGCGGCGCGCGCGTTTCGAGTCGGGGTGTATTGCGCCCGCTCGGGGTGACTGGCGTCACGGACCAACGCCGCGTGGGAGGGTCCGTCGTCGCCGAACCTCAACCGCGTGAGTTCGTGGGCCAGAGCGATGGTTGCGCGCTCGGCGGGACCGAGGTTCGGGCGCGGGTCCGGTCGCGTTGGCGTTGTCAGTGTCACGCAGTCCGGTAGAGCGTTGCTCCAGGTCCGCACGCTGCTCTGTGTGCGCTCGTGGTTGAGTTCGTGGCACACCGCGGACGGAATCACCACTTGGCCGGAGATGGACCGCGGGACGGAAACCGCCTGACACCACACGAGGTAGTTGACCGAAGGAGTGTCGGCGGCGACGAAGCTCACGGCTGATCCAGAATCTCGGCGAGATTCCGGCGGTCCTCCAGAACCGCCCGCCGGAGCGAGCCGGGGCTTGCGTCCACGGTCGCGTGATCGGCCACGTCGCCGCCGCGACGAAACGAACTAAACCCGTGAACGCCGGCAGGGGCGCGACCTCGTTCAAGCCGGCCCAAGTATCCGGTATTGTGGCGGGGGCATGGAGGTTGGTCCTGTCCGCCCGGCCAGAGGTGCTTGAGGCTGACACGGGCCGACTCGTTGCGACTCCTTGATAATAAGGCTGGTGGAGCCGAGGGGATTCGAACCCCTGACCCCCACAATGCCATTGTGGTGCTCTACCAACTGAGCTACGACCCCAGCCGCCGATCAATGCACTCTACGGGTTAGCCCGCGGTTGTCAAACGTTTTGACTTGCCCGCGCACCGGGTGCGGGCGGGGCGCAGGCGGCCGCCGGGAGAGTGGCGGCCGAGGCTCCCCGGGGGGCAGTCGCGCCTACTCCAAGCCGAGGAGGTGCCGGCCTTCCGGGCTGATCATCGACTGGTGCCAGGGCGGCTCCCAGACGATCTCGACGCTGGCGTCCTCGACGCCCGGAATGGCGAGGAGTTTCTGTTGGGCATCGGCGGCGATGGCCGGTCCCATGCCGCAGCCCGGAGCGGTGAGCGTCATTTTGACAAAGACCTTGCTGCCGCCTTGCGGCAGCGGTTCGACTCCCAAGTCATAGACCAGGCCCAGATCGACAATGTTGACCGGGATTTCGGGATCGTAACAGGTGCGCAAGGCGTTCCAGACGGCCTGTTCGCCGATTGGCGAGGCAGGATCAGTTGCGGTTGGCCCTCCTCCGCTGGCCGCCGTCGGGGCCATGCCAAGGGCGTCCGCGTCCTGTGGGGCGATACGGAAGAGCCCGCCCAGGGCCTGAACGGTGTAGGCGCCGCCGAGGGTCTGGGTGATGGTCACCGGCGTACCGGCCGGCAGGGTCACGGTATTGCCGGCGGGTATCTGGACGGCGTCACAATCCCGAGTTAATTCCAGCGTCGAGGCATCCTGCATGGGGCGAACGTAATCGATAGCGGCGGAAGTGCAACTCCTGAGGGGATGGGGGAGCCGGGGTGGTGGGCGGGGCAGGCTGCTGGCGAATGTCGGGCGGCCTACTCGTAGCGGAGGGATTCGATGGGGTCGAGGTTGGCGGCCTTGAACGCCGGGTAGGTGCCGAAGAGGATGCCGACCAGGGAGCAGATCGAGAGGCCGATCACCACCCAATCGACGGGAATGGCCGGCGGGACTTTGAGCCAGTAGGCGGCGGCGTTGCCACCCGCGATGCCGAGCAATACCCCGATCACCCCACCCACCTCGCACAAGACCACCGCCTCCATGATGAACTGCACCATGATGTTGCGTTTCTTGGCACCGATCGCGCGCCGGATGCCAATCTCGCGGGTCCGTTCGGTGACAGAGACGAGCATGATGTTCATGATCCCGACCCCGGCGGCCAGGAGGGCGATCGAACTGATCACCGCCACGCCGATCCGGACGGTCATGGTGAAGTTGTTGAATTGGGCGATGAGCGAGTCATTGGAGAAGATCTCGAAGTCGTCTTCGGCCCCGGGCGGCACCTTGCGGACGGCGCGCAGGATGCCGCGGACCTGCTCGACGGTGTCGTCATACAGGCCTGGATCGGTTTGGACTAGGATCGAGAGGCTGCGCCAGATGCGCCCGTAGCGGTTGAGGCCGGTAGTGACGGGGATCACGGCGAAGTTATCTTGATCGCCGCCCAAGGCGTTGCCCTTGGTCTCCAGGACACCGACGACGGTGTAGCCGATGCCATCGAACTTGATCCGGTCCCCGAGGGCGGAGCCGAAAGGGAAGAGCAAGGTGGCGAGTTTATGGCCCAGGACGCAGACATCGTGGGCGCTGTCCACATCGGTCTCGGTGAGGCTGCGGCCTTCGGCCACGATCCAGTTGCGGGCCGGAAAGGACCCCGGCGTGCCTCCGATGAGGTTGACGTTGGGCGGGGTCTCCTGGTAGCGGGAGAGGGCTTCGCCGGTCGAGAGGTACGATTCCAAACCCACGCTCCGGGCGAGGGTGGCGCGTTCCATGACGCGGTGGCCTTGCGCCAGGGTGATATTCTTGCGCCGCCAGAATTTCTCGAACCCCTCCGGGCCGCCGAAATAGACGCCGGGCCACTTGCGCACTTGGAAGGTGTTGCTGCCCAGTTGACTGAGTTCCTTCTCGATGTTGCTCTGGAGCACGCGCACAGCGGTCATGACCACGATGATGGAGAAGACGCCGACCAGCACGCCCAGGAGGGTCAAGGCGGAGCGCAGCTTGTGGGCGGTCAAGGCGTTCATGGCCATCATGAAGCTCTCCTTGATCTCCGCGCGGAGGAACGCGCCGACACCGCGGCGGGAACGGGCAGGAGGAGGCGTCATCGCAGCGTCCTATTCGTTCCGCAGGGCATCGACGGGGTTCATGCGTGCCGCCCGCCACGCGGGGAAGAAACCGGCCAGGACGCCGGTGATGAGGGTGACCAGGAGGGCGATGCCCACGACGAGCGGGGACATGGTGGCCGGCATAAACCGGGTCAAGACCAAGGTCAGGGGCCAAGCCAGGGCCAGGCCCAAGAAGCCCCCCAGCAGCCCAATCGCGGTCGCCTCCGCCAAAAACTGCACCAGGATGGCTCGCCGTTTGGCGCCAATGGCTTTGCGGATGCCGATCTCCCGTGTGCGCTCGGCCACCGAGACAAACATGATGTTCATGATGCCGATGCCTCCCACGAAGAGGGCCAGGCCGGTGATGAACAGGCCTACGGTGGCGATGGTCCCGGCCACTTTATGAAAGGTCTGAATGAACTGTTCCTGCTGGTTGATCGCGAAATCGTCCTCGTCCTCCGGCCGGACGTGGCGGATCTTGCGCAGCACCCCCCGCACCTCTTCCTTAGCGTCCTCGAGGAGGTCCAAACTGCGGGCCTTGACTTGGATTACGCAGTCGGGGTCGTGCCAGAACAATATCGTGAACTGGCGAATCGGGATGACGACTTGGTTGTCCAGGCTGAAGGCCCCGAGAAAGTCCCCCTGTTTCTCCAGGACGCCGACGACTTCGAAGGCGTAGCCGCCCACGTGGAGCCGCTTGCCCAGTGGGGTTTCCAGGCGGAAGAGGTTGGTGGCGGTGGCGGCGCCAATGACACAGACGGGCCGGCCACCCTCAGCTTCGGAGGCGGTGATGAACCGTCCGTCCGCCACGCTGACTCCGCCGGTGAAGAGGAACTGATCGGTGGTGCCGACGATGCGAACCCCGTTGGCGTTGCGGCCGCGGTATTTGACAGGCTGCTCCGTATCAACGTACGGGGCGACGGCCCGCGCCAACGTGAGTTGCCGCGCCAGCTCCTTGACCTGCGCCAGGCTGATCTCGCGGTGGCGCTGGGCGCGAATCCACTCTTCGTGTGAGTCGATGAACCAGCCGAACCGCTGCACGTAGAGCACGTCCGCCCCCAGGCTGGCGATGCTCTGAAGGAACCCGCGGTTGAGGCCCTGGATGGCGGTGCCCATGAGGGTCACGGTGACGATGCCGATCACGACGCCGAGGGTGGTGAGGGCGGCGCGCATCTTGTTGGCGCGGAGGGCGTCACCGGCGATCCGCAAGCCTTCGACGAGTTCGTTGGCGAAGCGCATGGGGCGCGGGGCAGGGTCGGCTGGGCTCAGGTGACCGGGGCGGTGGCGCGGGCCGAGG
>JAJXTA010000210.1 GCA_021784265.1 bacterium
AATCGCGGCGATGAGCCTGGGAATGACCTGGATGGCCTACCAACGGACTTGCCTCCGGGCGGAGGTTCGGCGAGGGATGGCGCCGGGGTTGGTGGACACCGCGGGAAAAGACGTGGCGGAGTATTGTCCAGCGGAAGCCGACCCGGAGGCGGCGCGGCAGAAGATGGGATCAATGACCGCCCAGTTGGTGACGGGCGTGGGGGTGGTGTCCGTAGTGGAGTGGCAGCCGCGGCGGCTCCGGCTGACGATCACTACGCCCACGGGGGCGGAGGTGATGCTACGGCAGTTTTATTATCCAGGCTGGGTGGTGCGGACCGCGGAAGGGCGGTCGTTGCCGGTCTGGCCCGCCCCGGGGACAGGCCTGCTGCGGCTGGCAGCACCGCCAGGGCGGCATGCGCTGACGCTGTGGCTCACCGCCGGGCGGGCGGAGCAAGTGGGCTGGGGAATCACGGCGCTGAGCGTGGTGGGCGGTCTTACCGCCTGGTGCGCGAGTAGCGGTATGCGGCACGGTTCCACCGCTCGGGGCCGGAGGCCGATGGCGACGTAGCTGGCGGTCGCTGCGCCATGCCGCCGGCCGGGCGTCCGCCGCAAGGCCTGCGGAATCCACAGCGCCAAGAATTGCGCTTGCCGCGGCCCCGCCTGATTCCGCTATGCTGCTGGCGTGAGATGTTCGACGGTAATAAGACCGCTAAGCGCGCCGCGTGTGCTCCCCGCGACGGCGTTAACTCCACCCTAGTCTTCCTCGCCCGCCGCTGGTCAGTGGCTGCGGGCTTGCGCCGCACCTGACCGCGGCACCCTTGATTTTATTGGAGCGGGCGCTCCGGCCGCCAGATCAGATTGATAGCCCCGTGCTCGCGTTGGGAACCTATGCGGAAGAGAACCGCGAACCTCGAATCTTGATGAATCTCGAAACCGAAACCAACCGCCGGCGGACCTTTGCGATTATCTCGCACCCAGACGCCGGCAAGACGACCTTGACCGAGAAGCTCCTGCTGTATGGGGGGGCGGTGCAATTGGCCGGCTCGGTCACCGCGCGCAAGAACCAGCGCGCCACCACCTCGGACTGGATGGAGCTGGAGCGCAAGCGCGGCATCTCGATCAGTTCGACCGTGCTCCAGTTCGACTATCGCGGGTATTGCGTGAACCTCCTGGACACCCCCGGACACAAGGACTTCTCCGAAGACACCTACCGGGTGCTGACCGCCGTGGACGCCGCCGTCATGGTGATCGATGCCGCCAAGGGGATCGAGAGCCAGACGCGCAAGCTCTTCGAGGTCTGCCGCCAGCGCGGCATTCCCATTCTCACGTTCATGAACAAGCTCGACCGCCCGGCGCGGGACCCGCTTGGGCTGCTCGACGAGCTCGAGCGGGTGCTGGGGCTCCGCACCTACGCGGTCAATTGGCCTTTGGGTGATGGCGGCGACTTCCGCGGGCTCTATGACCGGCGAGCCCAACAAGTCCATTTTTTTGAGCGGGTGCCCGGCGGGGCCTTCCGGGCGCCGGTGGCGGTGCATGACCTGGCCGCGCCGGTCGTGCGGGAGGCGATGGCGCCGGCGGTGTATGACCGGGTGGTGGAGGAGTTGGCGATGCTGGCCGAGGCGGGAGCCGGGTTTGATCACGGCCAGGTCCTGGCGGGCGAGTTGACGCCGGTGTTCTTCGGCAGTGCGGTGAACAATTTCGGGGTGCAACTGCTGCTGGATGCGTTCCTCGAGCTGGCGCCCCCGCCCCAACCGCGCCAGGTCAAGGGCAGCGCGATCGAGCCGCGCCACCACCGTTTCTCCGGCTTCATTTTCAAGATGCAGGCGAACATGGACCCGCATCACCGCGACCAGCTCGCCTTCGTGCGCGTCTGCTCGGGGCGGTTCGAGCGGGATATGACCGTGGTGTTGACTCGCACCGGCAAGCGGCTGCGCCTGGCCAGCTCCCACAAACTCTTCGGCCGCGAGCGCGAGACGCTCGATGAGGCCTTTGCGGGAGATGTGGTCGGTTTGGTCGGCCACGCTGACTTCCGCATCGGCGACACGCTGGCCGAGGACCCCACGCTCGTCTTCGACGAGATTCCGCGGTTCGCCCCCGAGACGTTTGCCTGGCTGCACAGCGGCAGCACCGCGCAGTTCAAACGGTTCCGCGCGGGCCTCGAACAACTGCTCCTGGAGGGGGTGGTCCAGTCCTTTCACCTGGTTAACGCCACACGGCGGGTGCCGCTGCTGGGCGCCGTCGGCCCGCTGCAATTCGACGTGGTGCAGTATCGCCTGCAGAGCGAGTACGGGGCCGAATCGCGCCTGGAGGCCGCGCCCTGGAAACTGCCACGCTGGGTGACCCAGGGGTCGGTGGACGAAGCCATGCTCCCCTCCGACTCGCGCTTGGCGACGGACAGCAGCGGTCATCTCGTGATCCTGTTTCCGACCGAGTGGGCCTGCAACTTCTTCGCCGAACGCCACCCAGCCGTCGGCCTCAGCCCGCTGCCCCCGCGCGCCGAGTCGGCGCACCCTCCGCTGGCGGCGGCGTAGGTCCGCCGGCCGGGCACCACCCCGTCTCCCTCGCCCTGCCTGCCTCGCCTTGTTAGGGTCCGCACTCCCCCCGGCGCGCCGGCACCGCCTGATCGGCGCCCACGGGTTGGCCGCGACGGACCGCGGGCAGCCGCGCCACGCCCACCCCGGGTGGGTCGGTTTCGCGGCTTCGGCAGTGTGGGGCTCGGCGGATGACGGCGGACGCCGGGCCAGGTAGTTCCGCGAGCAAAGGGCCCGAGGGAGGCTGCGGTCGAGGAGTCGAGCGAGGTCCGCGGTTCGGCTTGCTTGGGGGGCGGCCGGTGGGTAGGTTGCGGCTCGATGACAGCTCGCCGTCCTGTCCGTTCGCGTTCTCCGAAACACCGCCCGGTTCTGTTGCCGGCCGGGATTGTCGCCTGCAGCACCACCTTGCTGGCCGCCCCCTTTCCCGAGCCGTCCCAGCTCCCGGTTCAGCCCACGCCGCCCGACCCGTTGGTGCGCTTCGACGGCCAGCGGGTGAGCACCGCGCGCGAGTGGTACCAGCAGCGCCGACCGGAGTTGAAGGCACTGTTTCAGCACTACATGTACGGGTCTTGGCCGTCGGCCCCGGCGGTCCGGGCGACTGTCGAGCGGATGGACACGCAGTACTTCGGTGGCAAGGCGACGAAAAAAGAAGTGGCCCTGGCGTTGGGACCAGACGATGCGCCCGTCCTGCATCTGTTGGTGGTGGTGCCCAATGGACGGCGGGGGCCAGCCCCCGTCTTTGTTGGGCTGGCGTTTTGCCCCATTTGCGCTCTGGTGAACGACCCTAACCTCCCGCTGCCCACGAACTGGATGTATCCTGGTCCCGGGGTGAGGGACCACCGGGCTACAGCCGCGATTCGGGGGAGCGCGGTGGGGACGTGGAGTATCGAGCAGACCATTGACCGGGGCTACGGTGTGGCCATTTTCTACAACGGCGACGTTGAGCCCGATTATCCCGAGGCTCCGGAGGGCATCCGCGCCTGGTACGCCCGCCATCCCGCGCCAGCGTCAGCCGGAACGACTGCGGCCGAGGGTGGCTACGATTGGGGCGCCATCGCCGCGTGGGCTTGGGGCGCGCGGCGGGTGGTGGATTATTTGGTGACCGACAAGGCTGTCGATGCCCGTCGCATCGCGGTGGTCGGCCATTCGCGCAACGGCAAGGCCTCGCTGGTGGCGGGGGCGTTCGACGAACGGATCGCCTTGGTCATCCCGCACCAAGCCGGCTGCGGGGGCACCGCGCCTAGTCGCGGGACGATCGGCGAATCGGTGCAGCGGATCAACACCAGCTTCCCCCACTGGTTTAACGCCCCATTTAAGCAGTTCAACGACCAGCCGCAGCGGCTGCCCTTTGACCAGAACTCTCTGATCGCCCTCTGCGCGCCGCGGCCGGTACTGGTGTCGAACGCCACCGAAGACTCCTGGGGCAACCCCGACGGACAGTTCGAGATGGTCCAGGGGGCGGACCCCGTCTATCGGTTCCTGAAGGCGGGCGGCTTGGCCGCGCGCCAGATGCCTCCCACGAACCAGTTGGTGGCCAGCAAGTTGGGCTTCTTCATCCGCCCAGGCAAGCATTCGATGACCCCCGAGGACTGGCGGGCCTTTCTGGACTTTGCCGATAAGGAGCTGAAACCGGTCCGCCCCCCTCGCGATCGGTGACCAGCGCGTGACCGTGGCGGGCGGAATGTCGGCTCCGGCAGGGGACGGGGCGGTTAGCCTTTGCCCACTTGGCTCATGCGCCTCAAGGTGTCGTCCACTTGGGCCGGGGAGAGCATGCCGACGGTGATGGCATCCACCAGGTGGTTTTGGAAGACGTATTTGAGCGAGGCGTCTTTCTCCTCCGGCCTGACCAACTTGCCGGCGCCGAAGATCTTCATGCCAACCACCGCCTTGCCATTGCGGCGGGCCAGTTTGAGCACGTCGCCCACCTCTTCCGCGGTGCCGTCCATCATGTATTTGCTGCCGCCCATGTTATTGATCCGGGCGAAGATCACGTCCACCCACGGGAGGGTGGCGGCGGTCTTGAGGGCGCCGAAATCGTGGCAGGAGACCCCTTTGGCGCGGATGACGCCCTTTTGCTGGAGGTCGGACAGCTCGTCGCGGACGCGGGCGTAGGTCTCGGGCCATTTGGCGTCGGTCATGCAATGGATGAGCACGACATCAACCATGTCCACCCCGAGTTCCTGGCGGAACCGATCGAGCTCGGCGACGGCGCCCCCGGAGGGGGTGACCCAGTTTTCCTTGCGGACCCAGATTTTGCTCAAGAGGACGAACTTGTCGCGCGGCAGGCCCTTGATGATGTCGTGCACGAAGGGCTGGCTGCCGTAGAGATCGGCCATGTCGATGAACCGGATCCCCTGGTCGAGGCCGTGCCGCAGGAGTTCGTCGAACTTCTGTTTGCCCATGCGGGTCTGCTCGGAGGAGCGGGCGTAGCCGTTGTAGCCCGTCCCTTGGGCCAAGCGGGAGACCTTGATCCCGGTGCGGCCCAGGGCGACCAAGTCGGTGCCGTTGAAGCCGCCGGTGGTTACGGGCATGGCCCGGCCGAGCCAGGCGGCGGGGCTGGCGAGGAGCCCGGCACCGGTAAGGGTGGTGGTCTTGAGGAAGTCGCGTCGGCTGTGAGGATGCATGGCGAAGGGCCCTCCGGAGGGGTTGTAGTTTTTCGAATGGATGTGTGTCTAATCTCTGATGCACCATTGTAGCCGCGGATTGGCCCCACCGCAACCAAAAAAGGGGGGGGCGCCGGTTTCGCCTCGACCGCGCCGGGGAGGTGAGCGAGAGTGCCGGGTGAGCCGGGGGGCGCGCGGGCGCGCCACCGGGCGTGCGACCCACTATGGATGTCCAGAATCTGAACGCCGTTCCCACCTTCGTCACCAAGGACGGGTCGGAAATCCGCGAGCTGTTGGCCTACCGGAACTCGGCGCTGCGCCACCAGAGCCTGGCGGAAGCGCGGCTGCCGGCGGGGGGCAGCACCCTGGAGCATTATCACGCGCGGACGGAGGAGATCTACTATATCACGGCCGGCGAGGGGCGGCTGCGGGTGGGGGCGGAGACCCGCACCGTGCGGGCCGGGGACGCCATCGCCATCCCGCCCGGCCATCGCCACAAACTCTGGAACACCGGCCCGCAGCCGCTCCGGCTGTTGTGCTGCTGCAGCCCCGCCTACGAACAGGCCGACACTTTTCTGACCGAAGCCGGTTCGGGGGCGGCGCCGGCCCCGGTCGGCGACTAAACCGGTCCCCCGTTCGCCTCGCGCCTCAATCGGAATTCACTATGGCCCCTCAGAAGATACGCCTGTTCATTAAACCCTACTGCGGCTGGTGTCGCCAAGCGATGGACTGGCTGGACAGCCACGGCGTCCCGTACGAGACACTGGACGTGATCGCGGACGAGGCCGCGTTTCAAGAGATGTATCGGCTCTCGGGCCAGACGCTGGCGCCG
>JAJXTA010000211.1 GCA_021784265.1 bacterium
CAGTACATCGTGGAGTTGCTGGGCCGCCTCCGCGCCCGCCTCCCGGACCTCGCCTTGCGCACGACCTTCATCGTCGGGTTCCCGGGAGAGACGGAGGCTCACTTTGAGGCGTTGCTCGAATTTATCCGTGAAACGCGGTTTGCGCGGCTTGGGGTTTTCACCTATTCGCAGGAGGAGGGCACCGTGGCCGGGGCGATGGATCGGCAAGTCCCCCCGCGGGTGCGGGAGCGGCGGCGCCAGCAAGCCATGGCCCTGCAGCGCGAGATCGCCCGCCAAACGGCCGCGGCCTGGGTGGGACGCGACCTGGAGGTGCTGGTGGAAAAGGAAGCGACCGCGACGGAGCTGCGGCGCGTCCCCGTGCGTTCGTGGGAGCACGGGCTGGTGCGTGGGCCCGATCAGGGTGGGGGCCGTGTCCCTCGGCGGGGCTGGGTGGCCCGGAGCCAGGCCGACGCCCCCGATATCGACGGGCGGGTGTTCGTACGCACGCCGCTGCCGGTCGGTGAGTTTGCCACCGTGCGCGTTACCAGCCACACCGACTACGACCTGGTCGCCGCCGCCCCCGCGGCGCCCCGCCATCGTCGCGCATGAATCTGCCCAACAAGCTCACCTTGTCTCGGTTTGTCCTGACCGTGGCGTTCATGCTGGTGATGTTTTGGGAGTTCCCCGGCAACGAATCGGTGGCGCTGGTGCTTTTTGTGATCGCCAGCGTGACGGACTGGGTCGATGGGGCCATTGCCCGGCGGCGGAAGTTGATCACCAATTTCGGAATCTTGATGGACCCGTTGGCGGACAAGATCCTGATCTGCTCGGCCTTCATCGCCTTTGTGGGCCGCGGCAGCATGGCCGCCTGGATGGTAGTGATCATCGTGGCGCGGGAGCTGACGATCACCGGCCTGCGGCTGTTGGCCGCCACCAAACAGGTGGTGTTGGCGGCCGAGGGTTACGGCAAGCATAAGACGATCTCCCAGATCGTGGCGATCATCGCGATTCTGGTGTTGCTGAGCCACGCCCAATGGGGGTGGCCCGGCCGGCTCTTCGCTTTCCCGGTGTTTGGCCGGCCCTGGGTGGGCTTGTTCGCCGAAGGGGCCAAGTGGGTTGCCGTGGTGTTGACCCTGGTCTCCGGGGCGGTCTATTTGTGGCGCAACCGGAACCTCTACCTCCACGACCTGTGAGGCGGGCGGTTCGCGGACCCCACAGGGAACACCGCCGTAGGGGAGGGCCGGCGGCGTGAGCCCGGAACTCCCTCCGTCGCGGCGCTGGGTGTTCTGGCTGGCTTGCGGGTTGGGGGCCGGCAAGAGCCCAGTGGCGCCCGGGACCTGTGGGTCGGTCGTTGGGCTCCTCTGGTTTTGCCTCTTGCTGTGGCCCCGGAACCCGTGGGTGTACGGCTTGGGGGCGGTGGGAGGGGTGTTCGTCGCGGTGTGGCTGGCCGCCGAGGCGGTGCGGTACACCGGTCATCCGGACCCGCCCGCCGTGGTGGTGGACGAGATCGTGGCCATTCCGCTCTGCTTTCTGACGTGGATCGGCTGGCGCCTGGTCCAGGTCCACCCAATGCCGGGCGCCGGCTATTTCTTTGGCCCAGGCGAGCGGTGCTTCACCCTCGGGGTGTGGGCGGCGTTTCGCCTCTTCGACATCCTCAAGCCGTGGCCGGTGCGCCAGAGCCAACGGCTGCCCGGGGGGTGGGGGGTGACTGTGGACGATGTGTTAGCCGCGGGGTATGTGAATCTGGTGGTGCTGGGCGCGCTGGCCGTCGGGGTGGGACGGTAGGGCGCGGTGCGCGGCGCTGGGCCGCGGTGGTGGAGTGAGCTTGGTCGGCTCGTGCGCCGGCCCCCGCGGAGGCCGCGCGCGCCCTCAATCGACCGCCAACCGCTCGAACCGCTCCTCGATAAACGTCGAGTCCTGGATGCGGGCCAGCCGAGCGTAGAGCCCGTCGCGACTGAGCAACTCCTCGTGCGTGCCCCGTTCCACGATCTGGCCGTGCCGCACCACGAGGATCTGGTCGGCATGGCGGATGGTGCTGAGCCGGTGGGCGATCACGAAACTGGTGCGGCCCGCCATCAAGCGATCCAGCGCTTCCTGGATCAGCCGCTCGGTGGCGGTATCGACGCTGGCGGTGGCCTCATCGAGGATCAGCACGGGGGCATCCTTGAGCAGGGCGCGGGCGATGCTGACGCGTTGCTTCTCGCCGACGCTCAGCTTGATGCCCCGCTCGCCCACCCGGGAGTCGTAGCCGTCGGGCAGCCGGCTGATGAACTCGTGGCAATTGGCGGCGCAGGCGGCGGCGACCAGCTCCGCCTCGGTGGCGGCTAGTTTGCCGTAGAGGATGTTCTCCCGGACGGTGCCGTTGAAGAGGAAGGGCTCCTGGCTGACGATGGCGATCTGCGCGCGCAACAACGGCAACGGGAGGCGCTGAATGTCGTGGCCGTCGATGGCGATGCGGCCCGCGCCGATGGGGTAGAAGCCCGGCAGCAGGTTGACGAGCGTGGACTTGCCGGCGCCCGTGGGGCCAACCAAGGCCAGCATGTCACCCGGCGCCGCCCGGAGGCAAATCTCGCGCAGGGCCACCTTGCCCACCCCGTAGCTGAACCCCACCTGATCATAGACCACTTCGCCCCGGGCCCGCCACCCGTCGGCGGGGCTGGTGGCTGGGGCGTCGGGTGTCGGGTGGGGGTGCGACCCGCCACGTTCGGCGGGGGCGTCGAGGATATCGAACACCCGTTCGCCGGCCGCGCGGGCGGCCTGCAGCATTTGGTTGAGGCCATGCAAGCGCCCCACCGGTTCATAAAACAGGGCCAGGTAAAAGAGGAACCCGACCAGTTGCCCCAGCGACATCGAGCCCGCCAGCACCTGCCGCCCCCCGACCCAGAGCACCACGCCGGTGCCCAGTGCGGCCACCAGACTCATGCCCGGCGAGTAGAGCGCCCAGGCGCGCATGATGCCCAAGGTGCCGTGGCGGAGGGCATCGGCGCGCTCGGCGAAGCGCCGCTCCTCATGGGGTTCGCGCCCAAAGGCCTTGATTTGGCGCACCCCTTGGAGGTTGTCCATGAGGAGCGCGTTCATGGCGCTGGCGGCGAGGCGTTGCACCCGGTACCGGCGGTGGGCGGTGACGGTGTACCAAACGGCCCCGCCCGCCAACAAGGGCAAGGGCGCCAGGGCGACCGCGGCCAGGACAGGATCGCTCCAGAACAGGATGATCAACACCCCCACCACGCTCAGGAGGGCGACCGACCCCTGTTCGGTGCCATCGATGAGGACCCGTTCGACGGCGTTCACGTCTTCGATGACCCGGGTCATCAAGTCGCCGGAGGCGCGCTGGTCGAAGTAGTCCACCGGCAGCCGTTGGAGCCGGGCATAGACTTCGCGGCGCATGTCGTAAATGACAGCCTGTTCGAAGGTGTTGTTGATGAGGATGCGGAGGCTGTTGAACAGGTCCCGTAGGAAGAAGGCCCCCAAGAGGGCCAGAACCGCCGGGGCCAAGCGGTCCACCCGATGCTGCCCGATCACCTCGTCGATGATCAGTTGCGTCAGTTTCGGGTAAGCGAACGAACAGGCCAGCGACAGCACCGCACAGGCCACGGTGCCCAAGGCCATCCTGCGATACGGGCGCAGGTAGCGGGCCACCCGGCGGGTCACCTCCCAGGTGGAGCGGGATTTGGCGGCGAGGGTCGGATCGGGACCCGCGGGCACGAGCGAGTGGTGGTGCGACATGGGAGGCTGGCGGTGGACGGGGGCGCGGCCGGGTGATCGGGGTCGCCTCGAGCCGCAGCCGCCTCAGCGCGAGGCTTGACGCCGCCGGCCGCGAGGGCCTGCCACCAAGGGGACCGGGAGAACTTGCGCGGTTTGCACCCCCCGATTAGAGCAGAAACCGTGGCTGGTGAATACGCCTTTCCGCCGTCCGCCACCCGCGGCGGGCGCGGCCCCGCGGCTGGGGGTTAGCCGCCGCGGGCCCTCAATGGGTCGTTTTGGGGGTCTGCTTGTCGAAGCTGAGGGCCGCGGAGTTGATGCAGTAGCGCAACCCAGTGGGCGCGGGCCCATCGTTGAACACGTGGCCTAAATGGCCGCCGCAGCGAGCGCAGAGCACCTCGGTTCGGCGCACGAAGAAGCTGTTGTCGGACGCCACCGTCACGTGATGCGGGATGGGGGCGTAGAAGCTCGGCCAGCCGGTCCCGGATTCAAATTTGGTCGTCGAATTAAAGAGGTCCAGCCCGCACCCGGCGCAATGGTACACTCCGGCCTCGTGGTTGTTCCAGTACTCGCCGGTGAAGGCGCGTTCGGTGGCTTTCTGGCGCAGCACGCGGAACTGGGCCGGGGTCAGGGTGCGGCGCCATTCGGCCTCGGTTTTGACCACTTTATCGCGCAGGTTCCAGGCCCCGGGGTCCTCCGTTTTGGCCGGTGGGGTGTCGGCGGCGCCCGGGGGCGTGGTGGGGGGATCGGCCGCCCAAACGCCGGCGGCCAACCCGGAAACCAGGAGACAACCAATCCAAATCGTGTGCATAATGCCTGATCATACCACGTCAGGGGGCGCTTGGCAACTCGGCCGGGGGCGCTGTTGACCGGGGGCCGGGGGGCGTGGCGCCGGGCCGGCGCGGCCGCGCCCGTCCTCCTGGTTTTTTCCCTTGGCATTCGCCCCGCCGCCCGGTAACAACCGGTTAGCTCTTTGATAGGGGCGGGCCCCATTTGGTTCCGATGCCGGACCGGGGTGCCGCCCGATGTGTTTCGCGGTCAAAGGTCAGGGAACCCCGTGCGATTCGGGGACGGTTGCGCCACTGTGTCGGGATACGAACTCCCAGAGCCACTGGAAGTGCGAGAAGCTGCCGGGAAGGCGGGAGTGAGGTTCGAGGCCCCAAGTCAGGATATCGCTTTGGCCGCGCTCGTCAGGTCGTGTTGCCGGCTGCCGTGGCCCTCGAGGTCCGGTCCCGGGCGCGACCAACTTCTCCGTCCCAGAGAAGGATGAGGCCAGGTCCTCGAGCCGGGTGGTGCGAGGAGTCCGAGCCTTTCGGCCCTGTCTGGACGGGGTGCGGTGGCTGCGGTTGTGGCCGGCTCGCGCCCCGGCCACTGGTCTCGCAACCGTCATCGTCTGCCCCCCCGTGAACGGGCGGCGGACCAACCCCTTGCGTTGCCCGTGTTCATGGCTCCCTGGCTCTTTACGCCGCCACCCTGGCTGGCGAGGCGCTCGTCTCGCCCGCCACCGGACGCCCCCGCGCCGCGCCGCCTGCCGGCCGGGGACGGTTTCACCCTCCTCGAGCTGCTGGTGGTGCTCGCGATCTTGGCGGTGTTGGCCGCCCTCCTGCTGCCGGCGTTGGGCCGGGGCAAGACCTCCGCCCAACGCCTCAAGTGCCTGGGCAACCTGCGCCAACTCGGGCTGGCCGCCCGGATGTATTGGGACGATAACAACGGCGCCGCCTTCCGCTATCGCGGGATCAGCACCAACAACGGTGACCTTTACTGGTTCGGATGGCTGGCGCGGGGGAGCGAGGGCAGCCGGGCGTTCGATGCCTCCTCCGGGGCGCTTTATCCCTATCTGGGCGGGCGCGGGGTCGAGGTCTGTCCAGCGCTGAATTACGCGCTGGCGGATTTCAAGCTCAAGGCCACCGGGGCCGCCTACGGCTACGGTTACAACCTCCAGCTCTCCCCCCCCCCGGACCAACCGCCCGCCAACCTCACCCGGGCAACGCGCCCCTCGGACTTGGTGGTGCTGGCCGACGCCGCGCAGATCAATACCTTCCAGCCACCGGCCTCTCCCGAGCACCCGATGATCGAGGAGTTCTATTACGTGAACACCAACGAAGCCACGGCGCACTTCCGGCATGACGGGCGCGCCAACGTGCTGGCGGCCGACGGCCACGCCACCGGCGCGCGTCCCGTGCCCGGTTCGCTCGACCCGCGCCTGCCGCCCCAACTGGTGGGCTGGCTGCGGCCCGAGTTGCTCACCTTTCCCTAAGTGCC
>JAJXTA010000212.1 GCA_021784265.1 bacterium
TCTATCGCCTGCTGCCGGTCCCCTGACGGTATTCCATGCTCGCGGGCCTGGGGGGGTACGGACCGCGACCGGTCCCCCGGTCGCAGCGGCGGTCTTCTTGCGCGAGGTGGGGACCGCGCCCACAGCGGGTGGGGCGTCACTCCGGGCGCGCTTTTGGGAATGGGGCGGGGCCGGCGGCTGGTCGCGTTACTCCCGTGGCTCGCGCACCCAGCCCCGCGGGCCGGCCGGGATCATCACCACCGTCTGGTTTAGCGCTGGGGCGGTCGGGGGATAATAAACCGACTGCCCTTCGGCTGAGAGCACGGCGACTTGCCATTCGAGGTCGCCGCTCTCGGTCGCTTGGGAGGGGAGCTCGACGGAATAGACGCCCCGCCCCAGCGGCGTTAGCGGAACGCTGAAGAAGTGGTCGGTTCCCAGGGGGCGCCAGCGCAAGACCGCATCACGAGGCGGCCGCTCCGCCAGAATGATTACCTTCAACCCGAGGTCCTCCCCCTCGACGAGGGTGCTGCGGAGGGTGGGGACGATGACCCGGCACGGGCCATGATACTCGTGGGGGGGCAGGGCGTCGGGGGGCAGCGGTTTGCCCAGGAGGGAAGCCAACTCCTCGCCGGGCCGCGTCAAGAGCATGGGCAAGAGATGCTGTTCCCAGTTGGCCACCGTGCCCAGCTCTCCGGAGGTCGAGACGGTGGCCAGCAGGTGGTTGAAGACCTCGCCGACCTCGCGCACCAACTGCCGCCGCAGCGGCAGGGCGTATTCGCTGGCCAGTTGTTGGCGCCCGGCGGCGTCGGGCTCGGTCCGGGCGCGCTGGACGGCTTGGTTGTAGGCCGCCCAGGTGCAGTTGACTCGCGCCATGCCGCGCAGGTAGCGGAAGGTCTCCAGCCAGTAGTCGAACCGCGCCCGATTGCCGGCCCCGCGGACCAGCCCGCGGAGCGCGCCGAACTCATCCACGAAATCGTAGTCCCGCCGCACCTGCTCCCAAGGCCGCGGATCGGGCCGGATGCCTCCCGGTCCGTCCACCCAATCCGCCGGCCGCGGGAGGTGGCAGTCCACGCCGGCGAAGATGACGGCGGCCTCGTCGCCCACGTCCGGCCCGAATTCGTGCTGGGCCCAGTCGGCATAGAAGTCGGCCACGGGCGCGTAGGCGGCTTGGGCGGTGGCGGCCGGGCGGTCATCGGCGGCGTAGTCTCGATACGCCGGTCCGCCACAGTTGATCTTGCGGGAGACCCCATCCCCTTCAACGTCCAGGGCCGCGATGGCGGGAAACTCCACGATGGGCGTGAAGCCGATATTCAGCCAACCGTTGGTCACCGCGATCTTGTCGAAGCTCAGGTCCATCGCTCGGTTCTGTCCCACCTGAGCGAAGATATCCAGCCGGTCGATCACCGTGACCCCCTGAAGTTGGATGCCAAACACTCGCTTGCCTGCGGCACTATAGTGGGGTTCGCAGAACTTGAGCGTGACCCGATACGTCCCGTTGGGCACCGGCAGGTGGTAGCCTTCAAGATTATAGCGCACGGTTTGATACAGCGCCCCGTCGCTGGTGCCGGCGATGGTGTTGTTGGGGAAGGCGGCGATTTGGCCGCCCAGGGGGCCCGCCTCGGCTTCGGGTCGCGGCGGGGCGCTGAAGGGGCTCGTGTTCCAGGGTTCCTGCGTCCAAGCCGCCTGGGCCAGCGCCGAGACGTTGGGGCCCAGCACCCGGGTCCGCCAATGGATGCCTAGCAGCCCGTCGCACCCGTACCGTCGCGCGTCGGCCGCGTCCCGCCGCATCCGGCCCACCCACAACTGGGGCGCGGTCAGCCCGGGATCGTCCTCCAGCCACGGGATCGCCCACTTCCCCCGCCCACCAACCTCGGCGAAGCTGGGATCCACCGGGGTGTTGCCTACCTGCCGGTTGATGCAACTGACCGTCACCTCCTTCGGGAGCACCCGATCAAAAAGGGCGCGGTCGTCAGGCGGGCCCAGGACCCAGCCGCACGTCGCCAGGCGGAAGGGGGCGGCCACGTTCTTGGCCGCCGTGAGGGCGGCGCGGAGGTCCGCCACCGTGGCTTGGACCTGTGCCTCTTTGGTCCCCTCCCAGGTCCAACCCTCCGGGGTCCAAAACCAGTAATAGTCCACGGGGTAAGCCTGTTCGATGCGGCGGAAGACCCCTTCGTAGAGCTGCTCCCGCGTGGCCAGGGCGTGCGGGTCTTGGCCCTGGGCCTGGAGCCGCTCCGCCACCCGCCGGGGAACCGTCAGGGGCGTCTCGGTGCCCACGCAGGTTTGCACCCCCAGGCGGTGGGCGAAGTCGAAGGCCGTGCGCAGCATGTTCCCCGTGCGGTTGAAGACCTGATTGCACCCCTCGGGGGTCTCGGGTTGGGGCAGGTTGCCCTCCATCACCCGCGGGCCGTAGGCCTCCTGCGCGAAGAGCTCGGCAGCGCCGAAGCCGAAGTCGCTCGTGTGGGCCGCCGCATAGCCCCAGTTACCCCGCCGCGTGTTCTGGTAGCTGGCGGGGTAGCTGAAGCTCACGCGCCCCCGTTCGCCGGCGTCCCGGGGCAGCCCGATCCACACCGTGGGTTCGGCGTTCGGGGCGTTTTCGGGGTAGGTGTGCAGCCCGATGAAGTTCATCCGCAGCTTCGCCAACTGTCCGATGACCGCTTCGTAATCCGCCGCGTTCCACCAGTCCGGTCCCTCAGGGAAGTCGTGGAACGGCTGGAGGCCGCGGACCTTGAAGATCGGGGCTTGGCGCTCATCCAGGATGGGCAAACGCAGGGCGATGCGTTCGTCCGGAAGGACATCGCCGTGCAGGAAGAACCGCACCCCCAGCCGCTCGGCGAACCGATAGGCGGCGTAGAGTGTGCCGAGGTCGTCGCCGCCAGCCAACACCACCACCGGCCGGCCATGTACCCGGACACTCCGGAGCCAGAACTGCTCCGGGCCCAACGCGGCCAAGGCCTCCGGGAGCGGTTTGGCCGCCAAGAGGTCCGCCACAAATGGCCGGTCTTTGCGGCCGATGACGATGGCCCCCGCGCCGGGAATCCGCGCCTGATCGCTGGATTGGAGGTCCAACAACTGCCCGGTCCGCAGATAGACATACCGGCGCACCTCGCGCGCCGCCAAGGTCTCCAGCGGCGTGGCTTGCCGGGAGTAGATCACGGGGAGGGCTGCCTCGGGTGCGGGGGCCAGCGCGGCGCGGGAGACCATTGGTGCGGCCCACCCTCCGGCCAGGACCAGGAGCGGAGCTAAGAAACGTGCCATACTCATATTACCTTTCTTGCCTGCGGTTCGCTTGAACCAGGCTCGCGTCCGAGTATGCTCCTGACCTTGATGCGCGTCAAAGACGCGCTTGGGCCCGCCAAACGCGGGCTTTTGGCTTGTGACATGGGCCCGGTTCCGGTTGACTGGTGGAAGCATGGACCCAACGGATCAAACGGGTTTTCCCCAAGGCCGGCGGCGGGCCGGCGAGTCAGGAGCGGGTTCCGCGGCGCTGCTCGAGGAACCGGCGGCGGAGCCGGTAACCGCGCCCCGGCTCTACCAGCGCTGCGACCGGTGGACCGGGGTCCTGCTCTATGCGGCCGTGGTCTTTGCTCCGTGGGCCTTCGGCGCGACTCAAACCTGGGCCGTCGGGGTGTTAACGGGCGCCGGTCTGGGATTGGGCCTGTTGCTGGGGATCAAACGCTCTCTCCGCTGGCGCACCGGCTACCAACCCCCACGCTGGGGCGAGGAGGCCCTCAAACGGGGTCAGCCGGGCCGCTTTCGACCCCATGCGCGCGCGGCCCGCTGGCTGACGCGGTCGCTGGCCACCGGCACCATCATCGTGGTGGGCTACTGTCTGGTCAGCGCCCTCAACGAGCGGGCGACCTACCGGGACGGCATCCAGACCTTCAACGATCATTTCCTGGTCTGGCTGCCCCACAGCTACGATGCCGATGCCTCCTGGGCCAGCTTCTGGCGTTATCTGGGGTTAGCCGGGTTCTTCTGGGCGGCCCGGGACTGGTTGCTGGGCAAGAGCCCGCGGGAGCGCGAGCCGGAGGAACCGCTCCTGGCGCCCCAGCTTCCCCCGGCGCCGTTGCCCGACCGCTTGGCGCGTTTGTTGTGGGTCCTCTGCCTCAACGGCGCCGCCCTGGGCGTGGTCTGCATCCTCCAACGCTTGGACGGCACCGACCGGCTGTTGTGGTTGATGCCCTCGCGGGCGGGGGGACCGGACTTCCACTTCGGCCCGTTTAACTATCGTGGCAATGGGGCGCAGTATTTCAACCTGCTCTGGCCGGTGAGCCTGGCGTTTTGGTGGACCTTGTTCCGGGCCAGTCAGGCCGGTCGCCGCGCCGGGACGCGGATTGGAGGCGAGCCGCACTTGGTGCTCTTGCCCTGCGCGTTGGTCCAGGCCGCTTGTCCGGTCATCTCCGCCAGCCACGGCGGGGCGGTCATCGCCGCGGTTCAGGCCATCGCGGCGCTCGGCGTCCTGCTGGTGGCGAACTGGCGCAGCCGCCCCACCATCCGCGTCGCCATGCTGACTCCCTTCGCCGTGGGGGTGGGCGTGGCGGCTTACTTGGGGTGGAACCAGTTTCAAGTCGGCTTTCTCAACGCCTTTCAGGACGACCTGGGAGATCGGGTGGAGATCTACCAGCACGCGCACCAGATGGCGGTGGATCACCCCCTCTTCGGCACCGGCCCGGGCACCTTCCCGGCCATGTACCAGCTCTATCGGAGCGGCGACCCCGCCGATGCCGCCGCCTATGCCCACGACGACTGGCTCCAAACGGTCATTACCTTTGGCTGGATGGGCGCCGCCTTCGTCCTGCTGTTGTTGCTGCATCCGTTCCTGCGGTGGTGGGCGCGCGATGGCATCCAGAGCCGGGGCGATCTGGTGGTGATGATCTGGGTGGCCTTGGTCGGGGCCCTGTTCCATGCCCGGTTCGATTTCCCCTTCCAGATCTACGCCGTCCTGCAACTCTTTCTCCTCCTGAGCTGCATCACCTGCTGCGTCGGCCGCAAACCCTGAGCGTAGCGCGGGCCTGCGGGTGAGCCCTGGGCCTCGGCCCCTCCCATCCGGTCGGGCGAAGGTCTGGCCGAGCCTGCGGAGGAGCTGACGCCCCGCTTGCCCCGGGCCGGGAGGGCGCCGTCCGCGGCGCGCCGGAGAAACAGCGGCCCGCGGCCCGCGACCCGTCCCTCGGTCGCGGCGGTACCGGCGCTCCCAAGGATGCCAGCGCTCCCCGAGAGGCCTGCGCTTCTGAACCAACGAGCACCCACGGCCCGGGTTAGGGACTCCGACCGCCCGAGGACGACCTCGGGAGGGCGGGTGTAGCCGCGGGCTTTAGCCCGCGCTGTGGCCCCGGACTTCAGCCCGCGCCCATCCGCGCCATTGACGGGCATGCCGCCCGGGCCGGGCTGGTGAGGTTGCCGGCCGGCGGGCCTTTGTCGCGGGCGAGCGACCGCCTGGGAGCGCCGGCATCTCTGCCGGCGGGCGACAGGGGCCGGGCGATGGGATCGAGCCTGCAAACCAGTGCCGGCAAGGATGCCGGCGCTCCCAGGGATGTCGACGCTCCTCCCTGAACACCCACCAGGCTGGCGCGGAGCGTCGGGTTGTAGCGGCAGCGATACCGAAGCCCCCCAATCACGGTTTCGAACTCCAGGTTCGGACAAAGAGGTCCGCGTGCCGGAGCCGCGGTTGGTCGCCCGGCCAGCCGTCGGCGGGCATGGCGGGCGAGCCGGTCAGCCGCCGCCTCCGCCGGGACCCTGGTTAAGCTGGTGGACGGCAAGAATCAGGCAACCACCTGGGGTTACGACAGTTACGGTCGGGCCACCAGCAAGACCAACGCCGCCAACGCCCAGATCCTCACCTACGCCTACGACGCCGACGGCCGCCTGACCAACCGGTGGAGTCTGGCCAAGAGCAACACCCGTTACCTTTACGACCAGGTCGGCAACCTCACCAACGTGGTTTACCCGGTCAGTCCAC
>JAJXTA010000213.1 GCA_021784265.1 bacterium
TGGTGGCGGGACCCCCGGCCACGGGCAATGCGTTTCGAGTTGAAAAGCGGCCCTTCACCGGCGACACTCCATCCATGCGCGCCGTCATAAGCGGTCCGGTGTACGTGGTGGCTGACAACATCGACACCGACCAGATCATCCCGGCTCAGTATCTGACCTTGGTTCCCACCATCCCGGAGGAGTACAAGAAACTGGGCAGCTACGCCCTGTGCGGCCTGCCGGACGCGATGTATCCGACCCGCTTCGTCGCCGCAGGCCAGCAGGAGAGCGTTTACCCGATTGTGGTGGGCGGGCGCAACTTTGGCTGCGGTAGCTCGCGGGAGCACGCCCCCATCGCCTTGGGCGCAGCCGGGTGCCGGGTGGTGGTGGCGGAGGGCTTTGCCCGCATTTTCTTTCGGAACTGCGTCGCGACCGGGGAGGTCTATCCGTGTGAGTGCGCCACACGCCTCTGCGAGGTGCTGAAGACGGGGGAGGTCGTGACGGTGGACCTGGATGCCTCGACCCTCACGGTCCCGGCGAGCCAGAAGGTCTATGCCCTCAAGCCGCTGGGCGAGGTCCGCCCAGTCGTGGATGCCGGCGGGCTCTTTAACTACGCGCGCACGGTGGGGATGATGCCGCCGCGCTGACGGCACCCCTCCGCCAGGAGTCCCGTGACCCCGACTCCTTCCGGCATACGTCTGCGGTCCGGTCTCCCGGCCAACGGGTCACGCGGGGGGCGTAATTCTCCGCCACTATGAACATAGCCTTGATCGGTCCTACCGGCGTCGGCAAGGGGACGCACGTCGCCGGCCTGGTCCAAGCCTTCCATCTCGCCCACCTCTCGACGGGGGACCTCTTCCGCCAGAACCTCGAGCAGCGGACTGCCCTGGGCATTCTGGCCCGCCGGTACATGGACGCCGGCGAGCTGGTGCCGGACGAGGTGGTGGACGCCATGATCGAGGAACGGGTCGCGGCGCTCGCCCAGGATATTCTGTTCGACGGCTTCCCCCGCACCGTGCACCAAGCCCGGTTCTTGGACGAGTTGTTCAAGGGACTGGGACGGCAGCTCGAGGCGGTGGTCTATCTGCGGGTCGGGGAGGAGCAAATCCTCGAGCGGCTGGCCGGACGCCGCATCTGCCGTCGGTGCCACACACCGTTCCATGTGGTCTTCCACCCCCCGAAGCTGGCGGGGCGCTGCGACGTGTGCGGCGGGGAACTGGACCGCCGGCCGGATGATGATCCGGAGCGGGTCCGGGCCCGGCTGCGGGTCTTCCAACGGGTGACCGGGCCGCTGGCCGATTACTGTCAGGGGAGCGGGCGGCTGATGATCGTGGAGGGCGAGGGGCCGGTCGAGCGGGTGCACGCGGGGATCGTGGAAGCCTTGGAGGCGGTCCGCGCCCGGCGCTCCCGCGGGGCCACGGCGGCCGAACTCGCCACGCTGGGCCTGCCCAAACCCGGGGCGGTGCCCGCCCTCCCCCGCGGCGCGCGGCCCAGCCTGGACGTGGTGTTGTTGGGCGGACCGGGCTGCGGCAAGGGGACCCAGGCCGAAGGACTCACCCGGCAGCTCGGGTTGCTCCACGTGGCCACGGGGGAGTTGTTTCGGGAGAACCTCAAGCAAAACACCGAACTGGGCCGCCTGGCCAAGACCTACATGGACCGGGGCGAGCTGGTGCCCGATGATCTGACCGAGGCGATGGTGCAGCAGCGCTTGGCCCAACCCGACGCGGCCACCGGTTTCGTCCTGGACGGCTTCCCGCGCACCCTGGCCCAGGCCGGGGCCCTCACGGAGATGTTGGTAGGGCTGGGCCGCCGGCTCGCCGGGGTGCTCTACCTCAGCGTACCCGACGAGCAGATTGTCAAACGGCTGGCCGGTCGCCTCATCTGCCGCGCCTGCCAGGCCCCCTATCACGTCCAATTCAAACCCCCGACGCACTCCGGGGTCTGCGACTTGTGTGGCGGCACGCTCTACCAGCGGGACGACGACAATCCCCAGACCGTCCGCGCCCGCCTCAAGACCTTCCACGCCCAGACCGAACCGCTGATCGCGTTCTATCGGCAAGCCGACTTGCTCGTCGAGGTGGACGCTGATAGTGACGTGCCAACCGTCTCCGCCCGCACCCTGGTGGCCTGTCGCGCGCTGGCCGACCAGCTCACGCCAGCCGCCCGTGCCCAAGGATGAAAGGACCCCGCCATGTTTGAAGCCGCCGAATTAGGCCGAAAGGTCTCCAAAGAGGACTACGCCGCCGCGGTTCTGAAACTGCGCGCGGAGCTGCTCCAAGCCCACTTCGCCCTCAAGGACACCAAGATCCCCGTGGTCATGATCGTCTCCGGCGCCGAGGCGGCCGGCAAGGGCGCGGTGATCCACCGGCTCAACGAATGGCTGGACCCCCGGGGTGTCGATACCCACTCCTTCTGGCGGAGTTCGGAGGAGGAAGCGGAACGCCCGGACTATTGGCGGTTTTGGCGGGCCTTGCCGCGGCGGGGGCGGATCGGGATCTTTTTCGGGTCCTGGTATTCACAGCCCATCCTGGCGCGCGTGCATCGGAAGATCAAATCGGGCCAATTCGATCAGGCGATGGATCGGATCGCGTTTTTCGAGCGGATGCTGGTGGACGACGGGGCGTTGATCGTGAAGTTTTGGTATCATCTCTCGCGCAAGCAACAGCGCAAACGGCTCGAGGAGCTGGAGGCCGATCCCAACACCCGCGGCCAGGTGCTGCCGGTCGATTGGCGGCACTACAAACTCTACCACCGGTTTCTGGCGGTGGGCGAGGCCGCCATCCGGCGCACCGATGCCGGCCACGCCCCCTGGCACTTGGTCGAAGCCGCCGACCGCCGCTACCGGGAGCTGACCACCGGCCAGGTCCTGCTGGCCGCCCTGCGGGAAAGGTTGGGCCAGACCGGTGGCGCCGCGTCGCCCGCCCGTGCCGCGCGCAAGCCCGCCCCGGCCAAAGCGCGGGTTACCATCCTCGACCGGGTGGATCTGAAACAGCGGCTGACGGCGCAGGACTACGCCAAACAGCTCGAGCGGTTCCAGGGCAAGCTCACCCGCCTGGCGTGGGCCGCCTACGCCAAGAAGGTCTCGACCGTCGCCTTGTTCGAGGGGTGGGACGCCGCCGGCAAGGGCAGCGCCATCCGCCGCGTCACCCAGGCCATTGATCCTCGGCTCTACCGCATTGTCCCCATCGCCGCTCCCACCGACGAGGAGCGGGCGCACCATTACTTGTGGCGGTTCTGGCGGCACCTCCCGCGCGCCGGCATGACCACGATCTACGACCGTTCCTGGTACGGCCGGGTGCTGGTCGAGCGGGTCGAGGGCTTCGCCCGCGAGGACGAGTGGAGCCGCGCCTACCTGGAGCTCAACGATTTCGAGGAACAACTCAGCCAGCACGGGATCGCGTTGCTCAAGTTCTGGATCCAAATCAGCAAAGAGGAACAACTCCGCCGCTTCAAGGAACGCCAAACCGTCCCCTTCAAACAGTACAAAATCACCGACGAAGACTGGCGCAACCGCGGCAAATGGGACGCCTACAAGGCGGCGGTCAACGATATGGTCACCCATACCAGCACCACGTTCGCTCCCTGGACCCTCGTGGCCGGCAACGACAAAAAGTTCGCCCGGGTCCAGATCCTCCGCACTTGGTGCGAGCGGCTCGAGGCGCTGTTGTAGGCGCGGGCGGGCACCCGGGTCCAATCCCGTTTGCCAACCCCGGCGCCCCGCGGTAGGGTCGGGGCACTCCATGAGACGGGCGGACGACCAACGCCGGACCCCGCGCCCGCTGGTCTGGGTGGTGGCGCTGTGGACCGCAGCCGGCGTGGTTGCCCAGGCCCACTCGGCGCCGTGCGTCTATGTCCTGGACGGTCTCACGCGCGTGCGCCCGCACGACCCACCCCGCCCCGCCGCCTCGGCTCGGATCCAGGCCGCGCGCAACGAGTTCGAGCCCTTTCAGGTGGCCGTGTGGGGTGGAGACCAAGGCCTGCGTCAGGACGGCGTCGCGGCGCAGCAAGCCTGGGTCTGGAAGAACTTCACCGGTGGGCAGCAGTGCCTGTTCATGGACCCGTACCTCGACCCCAGCCACGACCCCGGCCGCAACCATCCCCGGGGCCGGCACCCAGACCCGTATTGGGAGCCGCTGCGCCAAGCCTTGGGCCAAACCCGCCTGCACGCCGATCGCATGCGCCTGGCCACCGCCCTCCCGCACCCGGAGCTAGCCTCGAGCGGCTTCTGCCTGGCCGCGCCCGGGCATGAGTATCTGGTCTTTGCCCCTGCCGGTGGGAAGATCACCGTGGACCTGTCCGCCGTGCACGGGGCCTTGAATCTGGAATGGCGACGCACGCGAAGGGGGCTATGACTGGGACATCGTCGCCCGGGCGCGCGCCATCGACAACGCCGTCTTCTTTGTCGCCTCGACCTACACCCCCACCAAGCGCAGCCTGATCATCGATCCGGGCGGGCGCATCCTCGCCGACACCCACGGCCAGGAAGGGATCGTCACCGCGGACCTGGACCTGGATCGCCGGCGGCTGGAACCCTGGCTCTCGGTCACGGGCGCGGCCGAATGGAAGCGGCTCTACCCCCACGAACGGCGCCCCGCCACCTACGGCGGGGTGACGGCCGAATCGCCCGGCCCCTAACCCGGGCGGAGAGCGGGGCGGCCAACCACCCAGGGTGGCCACGTCAGACGTCCGCCCAATCCCAGTTCGGTTCCACTTCCGCGTCCCAGGGCGTGCGGGGAGCGCCGCGCGCCAGCTTCCGTTCGGCGAGGATCCCCACCATGGCGGCGTTGTCGGTGCAGAGGGCCGGCGGGGCGAGCCGGAGGGTGAGCCCGGCTTGGTCGCAAGCAACGGCCAAGGCTCGGCGCAGGGCCCGGTTGCAGGTCACCCCACCCGAGGCCGTGACGCACCGGACCCCCAAACGGCGCGCGGCGCGCAGGGTCTTGCCCACCAGGACTTCGACCAGCGCCGCCTGCACACTGGCGCAGAGATCCCGCCGCGTCGCTTCGGCCTCCAGCACCGCCGGATGGTCGCGCAAGAAGTAGCGCACCGCCGTCTTGAGGCCGCTGAAGCTGAAGTCGTCGTGGTCCTGCTCGAGCATCGGGCGGGGAAAAGCGTAGGCGGCGGGGTTGCCGCCTTCGGCCAGCCGGTCCAGCTCCGGCCCGCCGGGATAGGGCAGGCCCATGAGCTTGGCGGTTTTGTCGAAACACTCCCCAGCGGCATCATCCACCGTCGAGCCCAGCACGCGATGCTGGAGCTCGCCCTGAACCCAGACCAGCAGGGTGTGCCCTCCGCTGACAATCAGCGACACGTTGGGCTCGAACCGGGCGAAGTCCGCGCGCGGGGGTTGGCCGGTAATCCAGGGCGAGTAGAGATGCGCCTGGTGATGATGGACCCCCAGGAAGGGTCGGCGCAGGCTGAAGGCCAGGGCTTGCGCCGCCCTGAGCCCCACGAGGAGGGCGCTGGGCAGCCCGGGCCCGCGGGTGGCCGCCACCGCCTCAAGGTCCTGGGCGACGGCGCCCGCCTGGCGCAGCGCCGCGTTGGCCAGGGGCAGCAGATTGCGCAGGTGCTCCCGCGTCGCCAGCTCCGGCACCACCCCCCCGTATTCGGCATGGAGCTGGATCTGAGAAGCCACCACGCTGGCGCGCACGCAGCCGTCCTGAACGACGGCCACACTCGTCTCGTCACACGAGGTCTCGAGGGCCAAAAGCCTCATCGGGTCACGCCGTTCGCCCCGCCAGCGCCGCCAAGGAGAGGCGTCCCCTGCGCCCCGCGCCGTTCACGCCCCAGGCGCGCTCAGCGCACGCCGAGTTTGGCGGCTTCGGCCACCTTGGTGGGCTTGTTCTCGCGTTGGGTGTAAAGGGTGATGCCCTTGAGCAGGTCCATCGCCCGGTCCAGTTGCACGTCGCGCGCGCTGAGCACGCGCTGCCGCCGCTCTGGGTCCAGGGCC
>JAJXTA010000214.1 GCA_021784265.1 bacterium
GATCTATGGACGGGGGCGCTTTGTATTTGGAGCGGCCGAGAAGTGTGAATGAAGATTGAGTCATGAAAATTGCGATTGTTGGGCTTGGGTATGTGGGCTTGCCGTTGTCGTTGCAGTTCGCCCGCTCGGGGGTGACGGTGCTGGGATTGGACATCGACGCGGGGAAGGTCGAGGCGATCAGCCAGGGGCGGAGTTACATCAAGCACGTCGAGGGCGGCGCCATCGCCGAGCTGGTCAAGGCGGGCAAGTTCAGCGCGTCCACCGAGTTCGCGCGGGTGCGGGAGGTGGAGGCGGTGATCATCTGCGTGCCGACGCCGTTGAACAAGAACCGGGAGCCGGACATTTCGTTCATCCTCGAGACCGGCAAGGCCATCGCGCCCCACCTGAACCGCGGGACGCTCGTGGTCTTGGAGTCCACCACGTATCCGGGCACGACAGATGAGGACCTGCGCGGGGTGTTGGAGGCAGGCTCGGGGCTCAAGGCGGGAACGGATTTTCATCTGGCGTTCTCGCCCGAACGAGAGGACCCCGCCAACCCGGACAGCAAAGTCGGCGCGATCCCCAAGGTGGTCGGGGGGCTCACCCCGGCGTGTCTCGAGAAGGCCAAAGCGCTCTACGGGCGGGCCATCAAGACGGTGGTGCCGGTCTCCTCGTGCCGCGTGGCGGAGGCGGCCAAGCTGCTGGAAAACACCTTCCGCGGCGTGAATATCGCCTTGGTCAACGAACTCAAGGTGGTCTATGCCGCGATGGGCATCGACATTTGGGAGGTCATCAACGCCGCCAAGACCAAGCCGTTCGGTTTCATGCCGTTTTATCCGGGGCCCGGTTTGGGCGGGCATTGCATCCCCATCGATCCCTTTTATCTGACGTGGAAGGCGCGGGAGTATGGGCAGCACACGCGGTTCATCGAGTTGGCGGGCGAGATCAACACCGCGATGCCGGAGTACGTGGTGCATCGGGTGATCGAGGCGTTGAACGCGCGGCGCAAGCCGCTCAATGGGAGCAAGGTGCTGGTCTTGGGCCTGGCCTATAAGCCGAACGTGGACGACGAACGCGAGTCGCCCAGTTACGTGTTGATGGAATTGCTCAAGCAGCGCGGGGCCGAGGTGGCTTATTACGATCCCTACGTGCCCGTGATCCGCCCGACGCGCGAGCATCCGCAATGGGCGGGGACGCGGTCGGTGGCGTGGAGCCGGGAGGTGCTCAAGGGGTTCGATGTGGTGCTCATCGCCACAAACCATGCGGCGGTGAACTACAAGGAATTGGCGGAGGTGGCCGCGTGCATCGTCGATACGCGCAACGCGATGACCGGGGTGGCGACGAGTCCCGGCCAGGTGTGGAAGGCGTAACGAAGGGCGGCGGCGACCGTTGCGCGGCGAATGGGCTCCGGGCCTGTCGTGTTGCCGCTCGCTTACGTTCACGGCTCCGAGCCGGGGGGCGCGCGGCCGCCCGCGGGATTGGGGACTCGGACCTCAGCAACCGCAAGTTTTGAGACTCACGGACTTTAACCAGGCACGGACGGCGAAGCCCGTGCTCCACGCCGCGTTTCTCCGCGTATGAAAGGCATCATTTTGGCCGGTGGCGCCGGCTCCCGTCTCTACCCGCTGACGCTGGTGGCGAGCAAACAGCTCCAGCCGGTGTACGACAAGCCGATGGTCTATTATCCGCTGACCACGCTGGTCGAGAACGGGGTGCGGGAGATCTGCCTCATCTCGACGCCGCAGGATTTGCCGCGGTTCTGGCAACTGCTGCGCAACAGCGCGGCGTGGGGGCTCGCGGTCGAGTTCCGCGAGCAGGCGCATCCGGGGGGCATCGCCCAGGCCTTCGTGATCGCCGAATCGTTTATTGGTAACGACAGCGTGGCGCTGATTCTGGGGGACAACGTGTTCTACGGCGGGGACACGTTTCCGCGGGCGTTTGCGGAGTTCCAGGCGGGGGCCACGATCTTCGGTTACCAGGTGCATGACCCGGAACGGTACGGGGTGGTCGAGTTCGACGCGCACGGGAAGGCGATCTCGATCGAGGAGAAGCCCAAACAACCCAAGAGCAACTACGCCGTGCCCGGGTTCTACCTGTACGACAACCAGGTTGTGGCCGTCGCCAAGGCCCTCAAACCCTCTCCGCGTGGTGAATTGGAGATTTCCGACGTGAACGCGAAGTACCTCGAACAGGGCCAACTGCGCGTGCACCGGTTGAACCGCGGGTTTGCCTGGCTGGACGCCGGCACCAGCACCAGCCTCCATGAGGCCTCGGCTTACGTGCAGACGATCGAGCGGCGGCAGGGGATCAAGATCGGCTGCCCGGAGGAGGCGGCGTTTCGGCGCGGTTTTATCAACTTGGCCCAACTGGAGGAATTGGCCGCGGCGATGCCCAACTGCGAATACCGCCAATACCTGCAGCGGGTCTGCCAGGAGAATCATGACGGTTGAGGGCCGAGACCCGGAGCGCGCGGCTGCGCGGCGAAACGCCTCGGCCATCGGGCGTGGGGGTGGCGGGTCCGCGGCCGCTGGACGCGGAGGCGGGAGCGGCGCGCGGTAAGCCGGAGCCATGAACTCCAATAGTTGCGAACTGGCCGGGCTGGTCATCATCGAGCCCAAAGTGTTTGGTGATCCGCGCGGCTTTTTTTTCGAGAGCTGGAACCGGGAACGGTATCAGACCGCGGGCGTGCGGGCGGAGTTCGTGCAGGACAACCTGTCGTTCTCGCGCCGCGGGATTTTGCGCGGGCTGCATTACCAGAATCCCAACGCTCAGGGCAAGCTGGTCTCCGTGTTGGAGGGGGAGGTGTTCGACGTGGCGGTGGATGTGCGGCGGGGTTCTCCCACCTTCGGTCGGTGGCATGGGGTGACTCTCTCCCGGGAGAACCACCGGCAGTTTTACATTCCCCCTGGGTTCGCTCACGGGTTTGCCGTGGTCAGCGAGACGGCGTTGTTCCATTACAAGTGCACCGCCTACTACTCACCGCAGGATGAGGTCACGGTGCGGTGGGACGATCCGAGCCTGGGCATCCGCTGGCCCGTGGAGCGTCCGGTGCTGTCGGCGAAGGATGCCGGTGGGTTGGCGCTGCGGGAGATTCCCGTCGAGCGACTCTTCCCTTGAGGTCCCGCCATGCAAGCGCGCAAGATTCTGTTGATCGGCAAAGTGGGCCAGGTCGGCTGGGAACTCCGGCGGACGCTCGCCCCGCTGGGCACGGTCGTCTGCGTGGACTACCCGGAGGTGGACCTGACCGAGCCGGACTCGATCCGGAAATGGGTGCGGGACGTTCAGCCGCAACTCGTGATCAATGCCGCGGCCTACACCGCGGTGGACAAAGCGGAGACGGAGAGCGAGTTGGCGATGAAGATCAACGGTCGGGCGCCGGGGGTCTTGGCCGAAGAGGCCAAGCGGTTGGGCGCCGGCCTGATTCACTACTCGACGGACTACGTCTATGACGGCACCAAAGCCGCGGCCTACGTCGAGGAGGACCTCCCGAACCCGCTCAGCGCGTACGGGCGGTCCAAGTTGGCCGGGGACCAGGCCCTCCACCAGGTGGACGGCGATTACCTGGTCTTCCGCTTGTGCTGGGTCTATGGCGCGCGGGGCGGCAATTTTGCCCGGACGATCCTGCGGCTGGCGCGCGAGCGCGACACGCTGCGGGTGGTGCGGGACCAGGTAGGGTGCCCCACTTGGTCGCGGATGATCGCGGAGGCGACCGCTTTGGTGGCGCAGCGGACGGGAGCGGGCGCGCTTGGGGAGGTCAAGGGCATCTATCACCTCAGCGCCACGGGCTCGACCAGTTGGCACGGATTTGCCGAGGCGCTCGTTGCGCGCATGCCTCCGGAGCAACGCCGCTGCCGTCAGATCGAGGCCATCCCCGCGACCGAGTATCCTTCGCCCACGCGCCGCCCGGCCAATTCGGTCTTGGCCGGCGGGAAACTGGCGCGTGTGTTCGGCTTGCGTCTGCCGGACTGGCAGGAGAGTCTGGGGTTGGTGATGGAAGAGCTCCCGTAGGCCGGGCGCCTCCTCCTCGCGCAGTAGAGCATCATGAACTTGCTTGTTACCGGCGGTGCCGGCTTCATCGGCAGCAACGTCATCCAGCATGTGATCGACCGGGCCGAGGTTCACCGTTTGGTGAACTTGGACTGCCTCACCTACGCCGGGCATTTGGCCAATCTCGAGGCGGTGGCCACGCATCCCAAATATCGCTTTGCCCGCGTGGACCTGCGGGACAAGGCCGCGGTGCTGCAAGTCGTGGCGGAGCAGGAGATTACCCACGTGATGCACTTGGCTGCGGAGTCTCACGTGGATCGCTCGATCAGCGGGCCCGGGGATTTCATCCACACGAATATCGTCGGCACCTTCCACTTGTTGGAGGCCTGCCGGGGGACGTGGGGGGCGAATCTGGCCGGGAAGCGGTTTCATCATGTCTCGACGGATGAAGTCTATGGGAGTCTGGGCGCCACGGGGTTGTTTAGCGAAAGCACGCCGTATGCCCCCAACTCGCCCTATTCGGCGAGCAAAGCCGGGAGCGACTTCCTGGTGCGCGCCTACCACCACACCTATGGGTTGCCGGCGGTGATCACCAACTGCTCGAACAACTACGGTCCGTTTCAGTTTCCCGAAAAGCTGATCCCGGTCGTGATCCAGAGCGTGCTCACGCGCAAGCCGGTGCCGGTGTACGGCGACGGGATGAACGTCCGGGACTGGCTCTATGTCCGGGACCATGCGGAGGCGCTGTGGCAGGTGCTCCAGCACGGACGGGCGGGCGAGACCTACAACATCGGCGGCCAAAACGAATGGGCCAACTTGCGGATCGTCGAGCGGATTTGCGATCTGGTCGATGAGTTCAAACCGGACCTCGGCGGGGAGTCGCGGAAGCTGATCACCTTCGTGAAGGATCGCCCGGGGCACGATCGCCGCTACGCGATCGATGCCTCGAAAATCCGGCGGGACCTGAGTTGGAAGCCGGCGTACACCTTCGAGCGCGGCATCCGCGAGACGGTGCGCTGGTACTTGGACCACCAAGACTGGGTGCGCCGCGTGACGGCCGCGCCCGCGGCCGCCGGCGGGGCCGCGGCGTGCGGCTAAGCCGGGGGGGCGCTGGTATTAATCACCGCGCAAGCATTCTCCGATAGGGCGGCCCCTCGCTCCCGCGCGGCGGGGCGCTGAGGAGAAGGCCCGCGCGGGCAATTTCGCCCCGAGACCGGACGCTGGTCGGCGCGTGCGGAGGCCGGCGGGCCTGGCGCGCGGTGTCTCGGCCTTTAATTGTGTCTGTTCATGTGAGTCATAAGCCGTTGGCCGCCGCTCTGTCCGCTCCGGCGAGCGGGACGGGGCTGGCGCCTGGTCTGGACAACCGGGCCCTGCTGGCGCGGAGCCGCGGTTTCTTGCTGTTTGCGCTCGGCTTGGGGCTGTGTTTTGCCTGGCCGTTGTTCGATTTGGTGCGGTATGCCGGGCACTCGGAGCTCTACTCGCACGTCCCGCTGGTGCCGATCATCAGCGGCTATCTGGCCTGGACCGACCGTCATCGCCTCCCCGCCCAGTCCCGGTCGGGGCGGGGCTGGGCCTGGCTGCCGCTGTTGCTGGGGTCCCTGTTGTTGGGTGGCTATTGGGTGGCGGTGGCGCGGGACACCCGGCTTTCCGGCAACGATTCCCTCGCCCTGACCATCGGGGCCTTCGTCTGCTTCCTGGGGGCGGGCGCCTTGGTTTTCCTGGGGCGCGACTGGGTCCGGGTCCTCGCGTTTCCGTTGGCGTTTCTGCTTTTTTTGGTGCCGATGCCCGACGTGCTGTTGGACTGGATCATAACGTTCTTCCAGTACACCTCGGCCGGGGCGGCGTTCGTCCTTCTCAAGTGTGGCGCCATGCCGATGCTTTATCAGGGACTCACCTTTCAGTTGCCCGGCATTGACATCGAGGTGGCACCCG
>JAJXTA010000215.1 GCA_021784265.1 bacterium
CCAACGGCTCGCCGGCCCGTCCCTGCGCAAACCACTGCGCGCGGGCTCGAGTCGGCCGCTCCATCTTGGCCCCATACCACTTCTGAACCGTCGCCAGGGCCCAAGGGGCTTGCCGGTGGGTGTGACAGCGATTGCAGGCGTTGGGAATGCCGTACTGCTCGGTCAACAGAGGATCGGGAATGGTGAACCCATGGTCGTGCCGCCCATGCCGCTGCATGTACACGGTCTGAGGCATGTGACAATCGACGCACCGGTCGCCGGGCTGGCCCGCGGTGTGAAAGCTGTGCCGGGCCGGATCGATCTTGGGCGCCGGCGCCACGGGCGGACCGTGGCAACGCAGACAGAGGCCGTTGTCCGCGGCCCGGGTCTTGCCCGAGTGCGGTTCGTGGCAATCGCCGCAGCGCACGCCGGCGCCATACATGCGGCTGCCCAGGAACGCCGTGTATTCGTAGTCCTCCTCGTGAACTTGGCCGTCGGCGTAGAACACGTCGGTTCCATCCGGAATCACCAGACCAAAATGGTCGAGGTAGAGGTCGCCCGGGCGGAACGTACCGGTAAGGTCGGTGCGCCGGGAGTGACAGGCCGCGCAGGCGGCCAGCATCTGGTCCTTGCTCAAGGGGCGCAGGGTGGGGTCCTTAGGTTTGCCGGCTTGGGGGTGGCGGCGTTGCCAGGCGACATGGTCGGCCATCGGCCCATGGCAGGCCTCGCACCCCACCCCGCGCTCGGCCACGGCGGTGGCGTAGGTGTCGGTGGCCGGTTGGTAATTCTTCCGCACGTCGGTGTTATGGCAGGCGGCGCACATACTGTTCCAAGTCATCCCCCGCCCGGTCCAATGGCCCCATTCGCCCGGCTGCCGGTCTTCGGCGCCGAAGATGTCGAACCAATCGCGGCGGCCAGGGTCGGCGGCCAACTCGGTGACTTGATAACGCCCGCCCGTCCAAGGGATGAGGAACTGCCGGAGCGGTTCCACGCCCAAGACCCGCTTCAGCCGGAAGAGCTGGGGCGCCCCGTTTGGGCCCGGCATGGACAACTCGAACCGCTGGTCGGTACAGCTCGCTTCGGACTTGTGCGCCCCTTGGCCAATGGTGCGCGCGGGATAAAACGACGCCAGATCCTTGGTCAGGTCCATGGGGCGCTCGGCCAAGGCGTGGTGGGAGCCCGTCCACTGTGTGTAGGCCCGCGGATGACAGTCGCGACAACTCACCGAGCCGGCGTAAGCGGCGTCCTGGGGCGGGTCAGCCGCCACCCCACTCCCGGCCCGGCCAGGTGGAGCGGCGGCGTGCGGGCGCGGCACAACCACGCGCGCCCCCACGCCCAGGGCAACGGCCACCCCCACCGCCACCACGACGTGCCACGAGGTGGGCCACCGCCTAAGGCTCATGCCGCCTCATCGTTAGCAGGGCGCCAAACCGCAACCCGCGCGTACTGATGCGCAGCTCCGGGAAGCCGAAACGCTCCATGACCGCCGTGTAGATCGCCGCCCCCGTCAGGATGACGTCCGCTCGCTCGGGCGGCAGCCCGGGCAGCACCCGGCGGGCGGCCAACGGCAGAGCCCACAGCCGTTCCGTGAGGCCCCGCACCTGGGCGCGGCTCAGCCGGGTCGCCTCCAAGCGTTCCCGGTCGAACTGGGTGAGGTTGAGCTCAATGGCCCCGAGGATCGCCGCCGTCCCGCCGGTCCCCACCAGATGCACCGGCTGCGGGGCAAAGGCTCGGAGCGCCGCCTCGAGCTGCGGGAGCGCCCGGCCCGCCAGTATCTCACCCAAGCCGCCTAAACACACCGCCAGCGCCGTCGTCCCGGGTGGGTCCGCCAGCCGGCTGGTCTCGAAGAGCCGGACACTACCCAGCGGAAGGCTCTGCCGAAACGTCGGGGTCCGGGCTTCGCCCACAATGAACTCCGTGCTCCCGCCGCCGACATCCAAAATCAACACCGGCTGCGCCCCAACGCGAGCATCGCTCATCACCCCGAGGAAGACCCAGTCGGCCTCTTGGTGGCCGGAGATGATCTCCGGCTTGAGCCCACCGGCCTCCCAGACCGCGTGCAAAAAATCCGCGGCGTTACGCGCCTCGCGCGCCGCGCTGGTGGCAATCACACGGACGGCGACCGCGCCTTGCTGGCGAGCCAAGGCCGCGAAGCCCGCCACCACGCGCGCGGTGTCGGCAATCGCCCGCGCCGAAAGGCGCTGGGACTCGTAGAAGCCCCGCCCCAGACGGGTCTGCTCGCTACACTCGACTACCGGCACCACGGCAGCCGCCTCCAGGTCCGCCACCAGGAGCTTGACGGAGTTGGTGCCGATATCAATGACGGCGCGGCGGCGCTGGTTCATCTGTCGAATGCCGCGGCTCTTCGGGTCGTCGAAATGGCAGCCGCTGACTCCGGGGGTATAGCCCAAGGCCGGGTGGGTGTCGAGCACGGGTCCGGCTTGGCGTCGTCGGCACGATTTTGTTGACGTCGTCGCGATGAAAACGAGAGGTTTCGCTGGGCTGCTCACCGGCGCGGTCGCGCTAGGGCTTGGCGCCGAGGCGCGCGCGGTTGGCTTGACACCCTTAACCACGACGCAGGTATGGTCGCGGCTCGAATTCCGGGTCACGGACGTGCCGCTGGCGACGAATCCGTTTGACCCCGCCAGCATCAGCGTCGATGCCACCTTCACCGCACCCGCCGGGCGGTCGATGATCGTCCCCGCCTTCTGGTACCAGGGCTATCAGCGCCGGCTGGTGAACGGCGCCGAGCAGCTCCAGCCGCAGGGAACTGGCGAGTGGCGCCTGCGGTTTACCCCGCCCCAAGCCGGCGACTACCAACTGCGGCTGACCGTGGTCACCAACGGCCAACCCGCGGGGGCGCCCTACACCAGCGCGTTCACCGTGCCCCCCGCCACCGGCAGCACCCTGCCCTCCGGCACGAGCGCGCCCGAGGGCTATGTCCGGTTGGCCACCAACCGCCTCTATTTCGCCACCGACCAGGGAAACCCCCTGCCGCTCATCGGGGCCTGCGTCTGCTGGTACGGCAGCCGCGGGACCTACGACTACGACGATTGGTTCGCCAGCATGGGGCAGGCGGGCGAGAATTACGCCCGGCTCTGGATGGCTCCCTGGGCCTTTGGCCTCGAAGCCGACCCCGGCACCGGGACACACTACCGGCAAGACCACGCCTGGCAGTTGGATTACGTCCTCCAGTTGGCCGAGCAGCGGGGCATCTATCTGATGTTCTGCCTCGATTACCACGGGATGTTCGAAACCAAACCGGATTACTGGGGCGGCAACAATTACTGGCCCAAGAACCCGTACAACGTCGCCAACGGCGGGCCGTGCGTCAACCAGGACGCCTTTTTCACCAACCCCGCGGCCCAGGCCATGTACCAAAAGCGGCTGCGCTACCTCATCGGGCGGTACGGCTACAGTCCACACCTCTTGGTCTGGCAATTCTTCAACGAGCTGGACAACGTGTATGCCTATCTGAACGCCACCCACGTGGCCACCTGGCACGCCGTGATGGGCGATTGGCTCCGCGCCCACGATCCCTACCAGCACCTCATCACCACCAGCATGACCGGCGGCAGCGACCGGCCGGAAATCTGGCGGCTGCCAGAGATGGACTTCGCCACCTACCACTCCTACAACCTGCCCCAACCCACCGCCGGCCTGGCGGGCCTCATCCAGTCCTTCCTCGCCCGTTATCAAAAGCCCGTGCTCATCGACGAGTACGGCGTGGACTGGCACGGCTGGGCCCGCACGAACGACCCGTATCTCCGCGGCTTCCGCCAGGGACTCTGGGCCGGCGCCCTCGGCGGCGCGGTGGGCACTTCGATGTCGTGGTGGTGGCAGGAGATTCAGAGTGAAAACGTCTATCCTTACTACCGCGCCCTGGCGACCTTCACCCAGCCGACCGGTTGGGGCCAAGGGCGGTGGAGCCCGGCGGGGTTCCAGACCACCGGGCCACCCCCGGCGAGCGTTGGCGACGCCGTTGCCAACGGACGGCCGTTCAGCGCCACGCTCGAGTTGAGCACCCAATGGGGCGCGTCACTCCCGGGTCAACTGGCGCTGGCCACTCCCTTGAGCGCCACTCTCGCTCCCAGCGCCCTGAACGCCTTTGTCCAAGGCGCCACCCATCCGGACCTCCGCCTCCCCTTCCGGATCGCGGCGTGGCTGGGCACCAACGCCCAACTGGTGCTGCACCTGAACTCGGTGTCGGACGGGGCCATCATGGGGGTGTTGGTGGATGGCCAATCGATGTTCAGCCAGAGCGTGCCGAACCGCGACGGCCTGCATGACGTCAATAACGAGTATAATCAGGACTTCACGGTGGCGTTACCCGCGGGGAAACACCTCATCGAGATCAAGAACCTCGGCGCCGACTGGTTCTACCTGGATTGGGTGCGGTTGACCGGCGTGTTGCCCGCCCAATACCCCGGCGGTTGGCAGCCCTCCCCGGTCGCCGCCGGTGTCACCGGCGAGCGGGAGACGCTGGTTTATGTGGTGAATCCGGCGATCAGCTTCCCGGCCAACGCGACGAACCCCGCCGTGGACCCGTGGCGGGGCGGCGCCTTGCTGTTGACCAACGTGCCGGCGGGCCGTTACCAAGCCCTCTGGTACGATCCCCGCACCGGCCAGCCGCTGGGTCAAACTATCGCCACCAACGCCGGCGCCGTGCTGGTCGTGCCGCTGCCGGACTTCAGCGAAGACCTGGCCGGTCGCCTCCTCCCGGCGCACGCCTTCAGCCTCCGCTCACCCGCGGCGGGCCCCGCGGGGAGCTTCCTTGCCGCCCTCCAAGGCGACGCCAGCTTGGTCTATCAGATCGAGACCTCGCGGGACCTCACGGCATGGACCCCGCTGCTCCAGTTGACCAACTCCACTCCCGCGACCGACTTTAGCGACCCGGCCGCCGCCGCTTTCGAACGCCGGTTTTACCGGGCACGCCTCGGCGCCGAGTAAGCCGGCGGGATACGCTCCCCGCCGGCCGCCGACCGCGGAAGCAAGCGCCGCCCGTTGCCGGGCGAGCCGAACGGCCGGTCCCCAGGCCAAGCGGGCCATTCTGATCCTTTCCTTCTTGAATGCCTGGAGTCCTTGTGGTGAACTGATGAAGTGAAAATGGAGCCCCACTCTCGCCTCGTGACGACCGGCACGTCCGCGCCACTGCCACAGACCCTCGCTCTGGATCGACGCGCCTTTCTCCGGCATTCGCTGGCGTGGGCCGGCGGCTGCGCGATGGGAGTGCGGGCATTGGGCGCGGCGCAAGCCGACGACCGCCTCAAGCCCCTCGGCGTAGCCCGAGGCCTCCACCCCGGGCGCGTCGTGTGGACTCATGACCCGGAGGTGATGGATTGGCGCGGGCCGGCTGAAGGTCATTGGTGGGAAGCCGACCATATCAAACAAGCCCGCGTGGACGCGATGATGGCCCGCACCGTCTCCGAGCTCACCGGCGAAGCCACCGTCCCCGCGGCGTGGACCCGTCTGTTCCGCTCCTGTAACCAGGGGCGCGGCCGTGGGGACGTGGGCTACCAACCCGGGGAGAAGGTCGCCGTGAAGCCGAACTGGGTGGGCCTGATCTACCGGGAGGGTCACGTCAACACCGAGACCTACACCTTCATTCGGCGGCACGACTACATGAACACCAGCCCCGCGATGATCATCGCCCTGCTGCGTCAGCTCACCAGCAGCGGAGTGGCGCCGGCGGATATCACCGTGTGCGACACCCTCGCCTACATGGTCCACGAATATCACGACCGGCTTAGCCAAGCCGTGCCCGGGGTCCGTTACGCCGATTACGCGGGCAAGTTTGGGCGGCTCAAGGTGCGGGCTTCCGACCGGCCACTCTACTGGAGCAGTCGGCCCGCCGACAAGGCGCCGGACACCGTGCCGAGCGTCTTCGCCGCGGCGGATTACCTGGTC
>JAJXTA010000216.1 GCA_021784265.1 bacterium
TCCTCCGGCGACGGCAGGGCCAGGAGGACCTCCGGCGGGATGTCGCCCAGTTGGGCGAGGGCGCTGAGGCACTTCTGCCGCTCTTTGAGGGCCTTGTCGGCGTCCCGCTCCTTCGAGAAGCGGGACTTGGCGCGGTCGCTGCGCTCGCGCAGCAGCGCGTAGAGGTCGCCGCCGAGGAGGGCGGAGACATCGATCTTCATCTTCTCCCGCTGGAGGTCGCCCGGGTTGACCTCCTCGCCGTTGATGGGGCCGGCCTTGTATTTGGGGAACATGATGGCGGCCTCGGGGCAGACGCGGGAGCAGGCGGGGCAATTGGTTTTGCAGTTGTCGTTGTTCTGCACCTGGATGTGTTGCTGCTGATCGACGCCATAAACGCCGAACAGGCAGAAGCTGAGACACTGCATGCAATTCGTGCACCGGTCATAGTCGATCACCGGGAACCACGGCTTCCAGTCCCCTTGCTTGACCGCGCCGGCCTCGCGCCGGGCGGCCTCGACCACCGCCGTCACCTGCGCCGGCGCCAGCCCGGTCACGTCCCGGAACTGGAGGGAGACCCGCCCCTGGGCGTCGCTCGCCTGGGGCGGACGCTGGTCGGGGAAGCGGCCTAACACCAGCAACGCGCTCCGGTCGGGCGGCGCCACCGCGCCGTCGCCCCCGGTCCGGGTGACGGCGTAGCCGTTCTCCAGGAGGGCGGTGAGGGTGGCCCAGCGCTCGGCCGGTTCGAGGGCTTGGCTGCCGCGGCCTTCGTAGAGCACAAGGCGCAGGGTGGTTTGGTCCTTGAGGCTCATCCGGCAACCGGGGTGGCGGTGGGGGCGCCGCTGCTCGCCGGTTTGGCGGCCGGCAGGTTGGGCTGGAGCGTGGGCGCCAGCAGGGCCGCCACGACCTCCGCCGCCCCCTGCACCCGCATATTCAAGACCTCAGTCTCCTCCGGCGGCAGGGGCGCTTGGGCCGCGGCGAAGAGCCATTTGACCGCCCGCGGGTAGCACGCCGCGATCTTCAGGCCGCCCCCCGCGGCCAGGCGGCGCAAGCCCGGGTCCCGGCGGGCGGACATCTCGCACAGGTCGGCCACGGCCTCGAAGTTCGCGCCGGCGGCACAAAGCTGCTGCAACACCGCCGCCTTCACCTCTTTGGGGACGACCTGGGCATAGGTGCAGTTACAGTACAGGATGCGCGGCGGAGCCGTCATGAACAGGCGCAGTCTAGTCCGCCTTGCCCTCGGGGGCAAGTCGAACGGCGGTTCCCCAAGCTGCGAGGCGGCATTGGACCCGCCGGGGGCGCCAGCACCGGCCTCCCCGCGCGACCCCGGCTCGAGGGACGGTCGATTCAGGAGGAGCCGCGCCACACGCCGGCGACCCTGCCACCGTTGTGGCGGGAAGCTCAACCCGCGCACCCCGCGGGCGACGTGCCCAGCCGGACGCTCCGGGCTGGGGCCGAAGCGCATCCCAACGTCAGCACGGCGCGGCCCGAAGGCCTACGCCGCGGCCCTTCCCCCGCCTGCCCACCATGGGGGTGCCATAACGGGGATCGGCCCGCTTCGCCCCTTAACCACCCGGCACGCCCCGGCGCCGACTGCGGGTCCGGCTGACGGATACCCTTGTCGGACACGAAGAGGTTGACCTCACCCTCCTCGCTCCCGGACCCAGACCGTGATGTTCCTCAGTGTTCTTGATGGTCCAGGGCTGACGCCTGGAGAAGGCAATATCGTCTTGGACGACTTGTAGTACTTGTTTGGTCGGGCCGAAGAGCGTCACCGTTATCGCCGGTTTCCCCCCTTCTCCCCACCGCACGTCATACACAGGAAGGTCCCTCTTATTAGCTAACGTACCAAATCTGACCTGAGTTGCACCTCAACGCGGAGGGCCGTCTTGCTGCCCCAGCATGGCCGTCACGTTGCCGGGCCCCGGGCGTGGCCGTGTGGCACCCGCGGGCCAGGGAGAACCTCCCGAGGGCGAACCTACCACCGTTGTGCAACCTAGCCGCCAAACCGTTCACGGTGTCGCGGCTCGGCGCACTGCCGGTGGTGCCGGCAAACGCCCGCGGGCCACCGCCGGCCGGACCCGTCACCGCGCCGGGTTAGGTGGGCCGGCGTCGTGCTCGCGCTCGAGCATCCGGTCGATGGTGGCGTCCAGGAGCCGCTGATAGCCGTCCACGTCCAGGGATTGGGCGTCGGGCGTGCCATCCACCCGGTAGAGCCAGCCGGCGCCGTAGGGGTCGTGGTTGATCACTTCGATTTGCGTCTTGAGCAGCGGGTTGCCGCCCGCGAAACGACCCTCCGCCACGCAAAACAGGTCCGAGATCGCCTTGAATCCTTCCAGCCACCCGAGAATCTGGCCCGGGTGGACGGCCGCCGCCGCCTCGACCTCGAAGCCGTGATCGACCATTTCGCCCAGCATTCGGGTGGCGAACTTGGTCAGCCCGATGCGCCAGAGCCCGCCGGGTTCCTCGGCCAGCCAGGCATGGGCGCGGCTGTAGCGATACGCCACGGGCAGGCGCGTGGTGAAGCGCGCGCGGCGGTAGAGCACGGTCGGAAGCGGCTCGGGGTCCATCGTATGTCGCCCGCAGGAAACCACAGTCCTGGCGCCGGGCAAAGGAGATTAAGTGCTCGAACCAGGCGCGGGGCAGGGGTTTACTGCCGGGAACACCGGACCCGTCCGATGATTTATTTCGACCATAACGCGACCTCGCCCATGCTGCCGCTCGCCCGCCAGGCTTGGCTCGAGGCCACCGAGCGTTACCTCGGCAATCCGTCCAGCCCCCACCGGCTGGGGGGCCGCGGCGAGGCCGCCCTCACCGCGGCCCGCGAGCAGTTGGCGCGGTATCTGGGCTGCGAGCCCGGGGACGTGGTGTGGACCTCCGGGGCGACCGAGTCCGCCAACACCGTGCTCCAGCACTACGCCCGCCGCCGCGGGCCGCGACGGGAGGTCTGGGTTTCCGCGATCGAGCATCCGGCAGTCTTGGCGCCACTGGGCCGCTACTTCCCCCGCGCGCATCGGCTCATGCCCGTCACCCGGGCGGGCGTGGTGGACTTGGATTGGCTGCACGACCATTTGCGCCGCGCGCGTCCGCGGTTGATCGGGCTGATGGCGGCCAACAACGAAACCGGGGTGATCCAACCCTGGGCCGTCGTGCGGGCCCTGGCGCGGGAGCATGGCGTTCCGTTCTTCTGCGATGCCACCCAATGGGTTGGCCGGCTCCCGGCCTCCGGTTTAGGTGAGTGCGATTGGGTCGGCGGCAGCGCCCACAAGTTCGGTGGGCCCCGGGGGGTGGGGTTTCTCAAATGCCCCGCCGACACCCGGCTCGAGGCGCTCCTGGTGGGCGGGCCCCAGGAGGAAGGCCGGCGGGCGGGCACGGAGAACGTCCCGGGCATCGTGGCGATGATGGCCGCCCTCGAGCGGCGCGAAACGGCCTTAGCGTCTCCGGACGAGCCTGGTACACCCGGCAGCACCCCGGTCGGGTTGCGGCTGGCTTGGCGTGAGCGGTTCGAGGAGGAATTGCGGCAGCGGCTACCCGGCACCGTCATCCTGGGGGCGGGGCCGACGCGATTGTGGAACACCGTCAGCGCCTGTCTGCCCGCCGCGGACTGTCGCCAGCGATGGGTGGTGAAGTTGGATAAACTGGGCTTTGCGGTCTCGACGGGTTCGGCCTGTGCCAGCGGGCGGGAGGCACCGTCCCAGGTGGTGGCGGCGATGGGTTACGCGGCCACCGAAGCCAGCCGGGTGCTGCGCTTCAGCAGCGGCTGGGAGACCACACCCGAAGAATGGAAAGCGTTGCTGGCAGCCTTGGCACGGGTTTACCGCGAATTCGGGGTCGCGCCGAGCCGCCGGTGACGGCCACGGCGCGCACTCCGAGCGCCGAGCCTTATCCTCGGCGGGCGGGGTTCGCACGGCAACCGGTGGGTCCGCTCACGACGCCGCGCGCAGGGCTTGGGCGATGGCGTCGGCATACCCCTCGCGGAAGGTCGGGTACCGGAAGGTGTAGCCAAGCTCGGTCTTGAGTTTGTGGTTGGAGACGCGCCGGTTGGCCAGACCGCGTTTGCGGGGTGGCGCGTCGGTGACGGGGAGCGTGGGAGGGAGGTTCCGGCCGAGGCGCTCGGCCAGCCAGGCGAAGAAGGCACGCTGGCGCACCGGTTCGTCATCGACGGCATTGTAGATTTGGCCAGGGCGACCGCGCGCGAGCGCGGCGGCGATGGCGCCGCCGACGTCGTCGCGATGGATCATGTTCAGCCAGCGCTGGCCCTCGCCTTCGAGCCGGGCCGTGCCGCTGAGGAATTGTTTGAACCAATAGCCCCGCTCCGGCCCGTAAATGGCCGCGACCCGGAGGATCACCGCGGGGATCCCGTGCTGGCGCGCGGCCTCCGACCACAGGGCTTCCGCTTCCGTGAGCACGGCCGCCGTGGCGGCGTCAGGCGCGGTCGGGCTGATCTCCGTGACCTCGGCGCCATCCTGCTGGCCATAGACGCTGGTGCTGCTGGTGTACACGACCGCGCGAGGTCGGGCGGTCCGCAGCCAGCGGAGCAGGTTCCAGGCCCCGCCCAGATAGACCTGCCGGTATTCCTCCAAACCCCCGCCCCCGGAGGCGACGCAGTTCACCACCCACTCGAAGGGACCAGGGAGCGCAGCCAGCGTGGCCGGCCGGGTGATGTCCGCCACCACCGGCTCGATGCCCGCGGCGCGCAACGCCGCCTCCGCCCCGGCTGTCCGGCGCACCCCGACGACGTGGTGGCCCTGGCGCGCCAAACTGGCGCCCAACGGCACCCCGACGTAACCACAGCCCACGATGAGCACGCGCACGGGGCCAAACTAGCCCCGCCCAGCCGGTCGCAAAGCAAATTCGAGGAGGCGGATGGACCCGATTTCGGGCTTGCCTTTTGGGAACCTCCCCCAGCAATCTCGCGCCACTTTATATGCAATTTGACACAACGGATTCCACCTGGGTTTATGAGTTATTGGCCTGGGTGGAGGCCAATCGCAAGCGAGTGATGCTGGGGGCGGGAGCGTTGTGCCTGGTCATTCTGGCGGTGTATCTCTACGTGTGGCAACGGGACCAGACCGAGCTGGCGGCGAGCCGGGCGCTGCTGGAACTGCGGGCCATCGCGGCCAGCCCGGACTCGCCGCCGGTGGCCTCAGCCAGCGATTTTCTGAAGGTGGCAGACCAGTACGGCTCGACCCGAGCCGGGGAACGGGCCTTGTTGCTCGCCGCCGGCGACCTGTTCAGCCACGGGCAGTATGCCGAAGCGCAGCGGCAGTTTCAGAAGTTCCTCGACGAGCGTGGTGGCAGCCCGCTGGCGCCAATCGCGGCGCTGGGCGTCGCCGCCAGTTTGGATGCCCAGGACAAGGCTGACCCCGCCCTCGCCGCCTATCAAGGGGTGATCAGCCGCTATCCCGCTGACCCGGTGGCGGAGCGCGCCAAATTGGCCACCGCCGCCCTCTACGAGGCCAAGCAGCAGCCTGAACAGGCCTTGAAGGTGTACGACCAGATGCTCAAGCCGGCCACCTACAGCGGGTTAGCCTCGCAAGCGGCCATGATGCGAGAGCGCTTGTTGGAGAAGTTCCCCAAGCTGGCCAGCCCCGACCAAAGCGCCTCAACCTCGACCCGGAGCGGGACGGCGCCGACGCCGGCGCCTGCGACTCAGGCCGCCCCGCCGGCCACTTCGGCTCACCCGCCCGCCGCCGCGCCGCACTGAACCAACTCTCGGTATGTCCGCTTGCCTGGTGCCACCGTTGGTCGCGGAGGCCATTGGGGCGGCTGGACTGGGGTTCCGAGAGGTGGGGGCGAGCGCGCGCCTGCCAGTCGCAGGGTTCGTTTGAAACTGGTGCGCGCACCCGCCTTTTCCCCGGTGGCTGGCCGGGCCACCGGCGGCGGCTTATCCCCAC
>JAJXTA010000217.1:0-4271 GCA_021784265.1 bacterium
GGCGAGATGCCACTGCCCGTGCTGCTGCTCAGCCCCGAAGGCCGCCTCCTCTACCTCAACCGCGCCGCCCAGGATCTCCTCCACGTGCCCGCGGCGATGGGCCAGCACTTTGCCGAGTTGTCCTCGCTCAGCACCGCGGCGCAAACGATCCTCTTCGAGGTGCTCTCGTCGGCGCTGAAGGGCGAGCCGGTCCCCCCGGCGGAGCTGCAGATCACGGCGGCCGGCCCCGGGCCGCGTACCTTCGAGGTTCACGCCCTTCCCCTCGCCCGCGCCGGCCAGGTGATCGGGCTGCAACTGGGCCTGTGCGAAACCACCGAGTGCCGGAAGCTGGAAGAGAAGCTCCGCTTGCTCCAACGGATGGACATCGTGGGACGGCTGGCCACGGGTCTGGCCCATGATTTCAACAATATCCTGACCGTGATCAAAGGCTACGCCGAGGTCCTGCTGCTGGACCGGGGGTTGGCCGAAGAAGCCTTGCGGCGGCTCCGCAACGTCGCCACCGCGGCCGAGCGCGGCGCGAGCTTGACCCGGCAGCTCCTGACCTTCAGCCGGCGCAAGGCCTTGGCTCCCAAACTCCTGGACCTCAACGAGGTGCTGAGCAACGTGGCCCAGATGCTGCGCCGGTTGTTGAGCGACCACATCACCTTGCGCTTCCAGTACGCCGCCGGTCTGCCGGCCGTGGAAGCCGACATTGGGATCGTCGAGCAAGTCATTACCAATCTGGTGCTGCGCGCCAGCGACGCCCTGCGCGCGGGTGAGCAGGTCGTGCTCGCGACCGCACTGGAAACCCTGACCGAAGCCTCGGGCCGGCTCCCGACGGGGGCCAAGCCCGGCCGCTACGTCGTCCTGAGCATTGCCGGACCGGCGGGTCCCCCGCCTCCAGCCGGCCTGCCCGCCGCCGGCGCCGGCACGGGTACCGTGGCGGCCGATGGGAATGATCTGGTCGCGCTCGAAACCACCCGCGTCCTGGCGGCGCGCTACCAAGGCTGGCTCGAGACCAGCCCCGCCGACGAGGGCGGACTGGGGTTCAAAGTCTATTGGCCCGCCGCGGCCACCACGCTGGACGCCGCCGCGGTGCCCGCCGAGGCTCCCACCGTCCAAGGGGGCACGGAGACCATCCTCGTCGTCGAAGATGAACCCGCCATCCGTGAGTTGGCCCGCGCCATCCTCGTCGGCTACGGTTACACGGTGCTGGAGGCCGGCTCGGGGCCCGAGGCCCTGGCCTTGTGGCCAGCACACGCCGCGGCGGTGGACCTGTTGTTCACCGACATGGTGATGCCAGGCGGCCTCACGGGCCGGATGTTGGCCGAAGAGTTGGCGGCCCGGAAGCCCAGCCTGCGCGTGCTCTTCACCACCGGCTACAGCCTGGATCTGGTGGACCCCAACTCCCCGCTCAAACCCGGCTTCCGTCTCTTGCCCAAGCCGTACAACGGCTCCGCTTTAGGGCAGGCCGTGCGCCGGAGCCTGGACCAAGCCGCCGCGCGCGGCTGACCAGCGGCCGGGCGCCGCCGAAAGTGGCCGTTCCTTGACTCGCCTCAAATCACCCCGGACGCGGCGGTGGCAGGGTGAGGCGCACCGTGCCCGCCGGCGGGAGCAAGCCAACCATGAAACACACCAACGACGAACCCGGGGGCGGCCGCCCGCGCCCTCTGGAGGTGCCCGACCCGCTGCGCATCGATGAAGCGGAGATTCACCAAGCGCTCGCCCAGACCACGCGCAGCGGCGGTCAGACCGGCCGCGCGGCGCGCGCCTTGAGTAAACTGCTCCTTCGGCATCTCGCCTGGGAGCAGGAAGACGTGCTCCAACCCCTGGGCGCCCTGTGGCCCGTCGTTCACCACGAGCCGTTGCCAGATGAAGCGGGCCTCCTCGCCAAGCTGGACCGGCTCAAGGCGAATGTGCCGCGCTTGGTGCGCCAGCACGACGCCATCGTCAAGGCGATCCAGCGGCTCCAGGCGCGGGCCCGCGCCGAAGGCAAGCTCGAGGCCGTGGGCTTCACTCACCGGCTCCTGCTGCGCGCCTGGATGGACGATGTGGTCTTCTTCCCGGCAGTCCTCCTTCTGGGCGAGTGCCTGCGGCTCCGCGCCCAGCACACGTCCCGCCGCCCGACCTGAGGCCTCGGCGCCCTGCCGCGGCGAGGAGGCGGAGCAAAACGCCGCGAGTCCAACCCGCGCAAGAACGGTCGGCTAGCCCGGCCCGTCAAGCGTCCGCCCTTGACCGCCAACGGGCCCGTCGGCGACGTAGTTGCGGACGTTCGTTTTCACCCGCCGTGGCGCAGTCGTTCCAACTCCCGGCGCAACGGCAACCAGTATTCCTTGTCCCGCTGGCGCTCGGTGTTCTCTTCCGCCTGCAAGGCTCGCTCCAAATCATCCGTTTCGCCCGCTTGCGCGTGGACGAGCAGAGCTCGTTGCTTCACCAACCGCTGGCACGGTGCCGGGTAACGCCGGGCCAGTTCCACAAGCAGTTCCGGCGTGCGGAGTTCCGCCAACCAGAACCCGATCTGCCGCGGCTTGGGCTGGGTCTGGTTCTCGAAATAATGCGCCTCGACCAGCCGCCGGATCATCGGCCAGTCCTTGTCGCGCTGGGTCTTCTTGGCCTGCACCAAGTCGGGCAACGAGAGCAGGTCGAGCTTGTCGCCGCCAGGCAGTTGCAGCGTCGTCCGGCGTTGCCAGAGTCTGGCAAAAGGGTCCACGCCGCGCATGTCAGACATCACGTCCACGCGAATCCGCGTCGCGTCCGGATGCTGGCAACGGAAGTGAATAGCGTGACCGCGCCGGAGATACTGGATTTGAAATGGCGGCACGGCGATCACTTCAGCCCGCAAGTCGGCGAGCGCCGGGCGCAAGCGCCTGAGGTTCGCGGCGTCGGCGAGGATGGCGAGGTCCACGTCGCGGCTAAACTCGGCCGCGCCGTAAAACACGCACGCCTGCCCGCCCATGAGCAGGGCGCGGACGCGATGCGCGCGCATCGAAGAAAGGACTTTGTGTATCGGGTTCGGGATCAAGGGAACCTCCCAGCGCGAGGTAGGCCTGCCACAGTTTTTCGCTCTCCAGCCAGCGTTGTTGGGGCGTGAGCCGATACCACTCGGCCCACTCGTCGCCCACCAGTTGTTCCGGCCGAATCATGGGAGGGAGATACCACTTTCAGACTCGGCGGTAAACCGCGGCGCCGGTCGCGACGAAGGCCCTCGCCTCTTCTTCACCGCCGCGGTGGCGGGCGGCGCCCGCGCGCGGGCCCGCCTCGACGAAGGGAGGGATTATCTGTTCGAGGTCGCCAAACATCGTTCACGCTGACCGCGCTTGGCGCAGCTTCTTCCCCGCGCGGCGCAGCTCCTCGACCGCTTGCAGGACGCCGAAATGCTTCCGCGCGCGCTGTTCGAAGGTCAGTTTCAAATTCTCGCGCAACAGCGTTCGGTCAACGCCAGCCAGGTAGGCTTCCACGACGGGATCGCGATAGACCTTGGGCTTCATCCGCGGATTCAACCTGCCGGATTCACGCCTTCGCATAGACCTCCGCCCCCTGCTCGACGAACTCCTTCGACTTCGCCGCCAGGCCGCGTTTCAGAGCTTCGTCCTCGCTCACCCCTTGTTCCTCCGCGTATTTGCGGACCTCTTCGGTAATCCTCATCGAGCAGAAATGCGGGCCGCACATCGAGCAGAAGTGCGCGGTCTTGGCGCCCTCCTGCGGGAGGGTTTCGTCGTGGAACTCGCGGGCCGTCGCCGGGTCGAGGCTCAGGCTGAACTGGTCTTCCCAGCGGAACTGGAACCGGGCTTGGCTCAGGGCATTGTCGCGGTACTGGGCGCCCGGGTGGCCTTTGGCCAGGTCGGCCGCGTGGGCGGCGATCTTGTAGGCGATGACGCCGTCTTTCACGTCCTTCTTGTTGGGCAGGCCGAGATGTTCCTTGGGGGTCACGTAGCAGAGCATGGCACACCCGTACCAGCCGATCATCGCCGCGCCGATGGCGCTGGTGAGGTGATCGTAGCCCGGCGCGATGTCGGTGGTCAGCGGGCCGAGGGTGTAGAAGGGAGCCTCATGACACCACTCGAGTTGCTTGTGCATGTTCTCCTCGATCAGGTGCAGGGGGACGTGGCCCGGCCCTTCATTCATCACCTGCACCCCGCGCGCCCAGGCGCGCTCGGTCAGCTCCCCCTGCACCCGCAGCTCGGCGAACTGGGCCTCGTCGTTGGCGTCGGCAATCGAGCCGGGCCGCAAGCCGTCCCCGATGCTGAAACTCACATCGTAAGCCGCCATGATTTCACAGATCTCGTCCCAAT
>JAJXTA010000217.1:4281-5865 GCA_021784265.1 bacterium
TGATGGTGGGCCAGGCACCACTTGGCCATGATGCTGCCGCCCCGCGAGACGATGCCGGTCATCCGGCGGGCGGTCAGGGGGATGAACCGCAACAGCACGCCGGCGTGAATGGTGAAATAGTCCACGCCCTGCTCGGCCTGTTCCACCAGCGTGTCGCGGAAGAGGTCCCACGTCAGCGCCTCGGCGCGGCCGCCGACCTTCTCGAGAGCTTGGTAAATGGGGACCGTGCCAATGGGCACCGGCGCGTTGCGCAGAATCCACTCGCGGGTGGCGTGGATGTTCCGGCCGGTCGAGAGGTCCATGACGGTGTCAGCGCCCCACTTGATCGCCCAGCGCATCTTCTCGACTTCCTCCTCGATGCTGGAGGCCACGGCGGAATTGCCGATGTTGGCGTTGATCTTCACCAGGAAGTTGCGCCCGATGATCATCGGCTCCAATTCCGGGTGGTTAATGTTGGCTGGGATGATCGCCCGGCCCCGGGCCACCTCTTCCCGAACAAACTCCGGCGTGATCACGGGGGGAATGCGCTGGGGGAAGCGGCGGAAGACCGAGGGGGTGTACGGCGAGTCCGGCGCGCTGGCGCTGCCGGGCAGTTGGTGTTGAAGGTCGTTGCGCGCCGGCCCGGGCTGGTGGGCGTCGGCGTGCGCGCCACTCGCGGCGGACCGCCACTCCAGCCCCTGGTTCTCCCGGATCGCGATAAACTCCATCTCCGGGGTGATGATGCCCTGCCGGGCGTACCATAATTGGGTCACCGGATGACCCGCGCACGCCCGCGCCGGCCGCCGCCGGCCGCCGGTAAACTCGAGCGGAAGCCCACCCGACGCCCCGCCGGTCGCGCCCGCCGCCGGGTCCGGCGGCGGAGCGCCATTATCGCGCGCCTGGACGGAGCGCCCGGCGTATTCCGCCACGTCGCCTCGGCCGCGCACCCACTCCGCCCGCAACGGCGGCAGGCCTTGGGTGACCGTGCCGCGAAACGCCGGGTCACCCCACGGTCCGCTGGTGTCATAGACCCGCACGGGTGGGTTGGGCCTGGCTCGTCCGTCGCTCGCCGTGGTCGGGCTCAGGCGGATCTCCCGCAGCGGCACGCGGACCTCGCGGTGGAGCTGGCCGGGGACATAGACGCGGGTGGACTGGGGCAGGGCGTCGCTGCTATGCGGTTCAAACGAGGCTTTGGTCGCGATCATAGTTCATGCACTGAGGTCCCACGATAAGGGGCGGAACGGGTGGGGAAAGCGCAAACGACGCTTCCCTCCGCCAGCATTACCTGGGTCAGGTTCCGCGGGTCGGCGGCGCGGCGGGCGCCACCCTCTCAGCCTCCGCCGCCCGTGGTTGGTTCCCGGGCGGACGGGTCGGCTCCCCGAACACTCAGGCAAACATAAGATGGCCTGGTGGCAACGTCAAGCGGCTCAACCCACCGCGCCCCCGGGCGGGCGAGGCGGCGCCTAGGGCGCGTCGGCGCCCGGCCGAAACCGCAGGAGATAGACCAAGCCCAGGACCAGCAAGAGCGCTCCCCACCAGATGTCGGCGTGCAGCTCGCTCAGCGCCACGGGGTGTTCGGGCGGACGCGCCAACCCGTAGAGACCC
>JAJXTA010000218.1 GCA_021784265.1 bacterium
GTTGCCCGGCCCGAGCAGGGTTAGGGGGTTCGAGTCGCTGAAGCCGTTGTGGAAAATCACTTGCCCGATCGGGTCCACTACCCGCCAGCTCACATAATTGAGATTGGTGCGCCCGTAGGCCTTGAGCTGGAGCTGGTCCCCGGCCACGCCCGGGAACTGCCACATCCGCGTCCGGGTGGCTGGGGTGAGGTCGGCCACCATGGGGGTGCCAAGGGTCAGCACGGGCGCGTCCGCGAGATTGAGGAAGGCGAAACCGTAGGCCGGCGTGGCGTCGCCTTGATCGCTGACGGTGAGAGTGTAGTCCCCCGGGATCAGGCTCGTGGTCACCTGTTGATCGCCGATGCTGTAGCCGTCCGAGTACTGGAAGGAGCGGTGGTCCACCACGACCCCGGCGGGCCCGCTCAGCGTCCAAAGGACGGTGCTGTCGCCCGCCAAAGCGTCGAAATAGAACCGGGCGGACGTCGCCAAGTGGAACGTGTAGGCGTCCTGTTGGCCCGGGGAGGTCAGGGCACCAACGGTGCCTTCGACGGCCAGGACCGTGAGGCTTGCCGTCGGCGGTCCGCTCAGCGATGGGGTCGCGGCGGCGGCGGCGGCTGTGGTCGTGAGAAAGCCGGCATTCGTCGCGACCAACGTGAGCGAGAGCGTCGCCTGGCCGCCGGCAGGCAGATTGCCGAAGCTGGCGACCACCTGGCCCCCCGCGGCGCTGGCGTTGCCTTGGCTGGCGGTCGCGCCCACCCAGCGCGTGTTGGCGGGCAGGAGGTTGGTCACCACCAGATTCGTCGCCGTCGCCGGTCCTTGGTTGCGCACCGTCGCCACGACCTGGAAGGCCTGCCCCACCGCCGCCGGTGAGGGTGTCGCCGTGAGGCTTAGCAGGAGGTTTGCTGTGCCCGCCAGCACCAAGTTCGTGTTCACGTCTCCGACCACGGCGATGTCGGCGCCGGGGGCCGTCGCGAACTTGAGCAGCGCCCCGCTCCCATCCGTCGCCACCGCATACAGCCCGTTGGTGCCGTCGAGGTCGGCGCCAAAGAGCAGCCAGTTGCCGTCCGGCGACCACGCGGCGGCGGCGTCGGGCAGCGGTCGGGTCAGGGCCACACCGGCGTTCGCCAGCAAATCCACCCGTCCACTCCCGTCCGGTTGCACAATGGCGTAGCTCAGGTTCGTCTGGAACGCGATGCGCGTCCCGTCCGGCGACCAGACCGGGTACACATCCGGGGTGTTACCCCCGGCCGTGCCGGGAATCTGGGTCCGGCCCGCGCCATTGGTGCTGGTCAGCCACAGGCCGCTGTGGATGTTGTGGAAGACCAGCCGGCCATCGACCGGGTTCACCGCCGGGGCGTCATCATAACAGTCGGCCCCGAGCAACTGTGTGACCCCGGAGCCATCCCGGTTCATCTGGTAGATGCCGCACGCGTAGTCAAAAACGATGCGGCTCCCGTCCCGGGTCCAGTCGTAACTGACGACGTAATCGTTGTTTTGGTACACCCGCGTCTCCGTCCCCAGGACCAGGTCCCGCACCCAAACGTCCCCGCGTGAGTAGGGATTCCCGCCCCGGTGGAACACCAGGTAACGGCCATCGGGCGAGAGACGGGGCCACTCCCCGCTAGTAATGGCCACGTCTGCCGAACCGTCCCCGGCGGCGAACCCAATGGTGCCGTCGGGAGTCCCGGCGCGGCTGTACACAATGGTGCCAGACACCCCGGCCGCGCCCCCGGTCGGGACCAGCACTCCCACGGCTAAGCCCCAACCACAACCGGTGATAAGGGCGGCGGTACGCGATACGAACGCCAAGCAGGCAGGCAGTCTCATAGGTCGCTTCGATTTCTGGGTTCCAATGTCCGCCCGAACCCGCGCGGCGTCGGGCGCGCGCGCTTGGCCACGGCCAGCCCCGTGGAGGCCATCCTGGGGCCACGCCTCCGCGCGGAGCCCGGCCGGGCAGTGGGTTCAGGCCAAATCTTCCGTTTGAGAAGAGCAGTTTGCGCGCCAACTCCGCCGCTGTCAACGCTACGATCACATATAATCACTATAAAGTAGTACATTACATAAGGTAATCACCCTCCGTCTGCCCACGACCCGCGCCCGGCGCCGGCCTGCCGTGCCGGCCGGGACCGGAGCGGTCCGGAGCGCCGCGGGCGGCTGGCGGGGGGTGTTTTTTGGGGCTTGACGGGACACGCTTTGTAATGCAAAGTTAGCGCGCAATGGCAATCGCACCAGAGCCCCAGGAGATGGTCAGTATAATGTAAAACGTTGACGATAAGTATGTTATGATTTACACTGTGGGTCAATCGCTTCCCCGCTCCCGAGTCCGTTAACTTTGCGATACAAATAACGCCTCATAACCCAACCCCACCATGTCCTCGCGCCTCGATCGGCTCCGACTCTTCCTCACCATCACCGCCGCCAGCACCTTGCTCTGTGGTTTGCTCTACGTCACCGCCCAGCAGCTCCTCCGGCACTCGGCCAACGATCCCCAGGTGCAGATGGCCGAAGACGCGGCCGCAGCCTTGGCGCGCGGCGAGACCCCCGAGCCGCTGCGAAACCGTGGGGCGGCGGCGGGCCAGATCGATATGGCGCGGAGCCTGGCTCCGTACTTGATCGATTTCGACGACGCCCTCCGGCCCTTGGCCTCGACGGTGCAGCTCGACGGCCACATCCCGGTGCCGCCGGCGGGGGTGTTTGCCAGCGCCAAGGCCCGCGGGGAGAACCGGCTCACGTGGCAGCCGCGGCGGGGTGTGCGTAGCGCCGTCGTGGTCGTCCCTTACGCCGGCCTCCACCCGGGTTATGTCTTGGCGGGCCGGTCGCTGCGCGAGACGGAGCGGCGGGTGGACCAGCTCGGCCAACTGCTGCGCGCGGGCTGGGCCGGGTTGATGGTGGCCCTGCTCGGGTTCAGCGTGCTCCTCCACCTCCTCGCTCCCGCTCCAACTTCCGTTCCCGCGCCCGGCGCCGTGAAATAGGCGGAGGCCATCACGCCCCGTCCCCCTCCAAAGGATGAAAGCCTTCACCCGTCTGATCGCCGCGACCGAGTTGGCCCTGGTCGCCCCCGCCGCCGCCTTCATGGCGGCGCTGTTCGCGCGGAACCTCACGCCGGCGGCCGTCGAGCCGGCCCATACCGCCGCGCGCGTGGTGGAGTGGTTTAGCCGGCACCTGGTGCTTGGGCTGTACGTGTTCCTCTTCGCCCTGCCGCTGGCGGCACTCTTCTTGGGCAGTGGCACCTTATGGCGCCGCTGGAAGGGCGAGCCGGCACTGCGCCACGCCGTGCGGGAGCTGCTGGCCACCGCGCGCGCACAGGCGGCCCTCCTGCTGGTGGCGGGCGCCACGCTCGTGGCCGGGGGCATCCTGGCCATCGTCGCCCTGCATGCGCTGACCGATTAACGCGGAACCCCAGGCTATCCGGCCGGCAAGGTGAAGTAGAACGTTGCGCCCTCGCCCGGCACGCTCTCCAGCCAGACTTGGCCGCCGTGACTCTGGACGATGTGCTTGACGATAGCCAAGCCCAGGCCCGTCCCACCCGTCTCGCGGGAGCGGGCGCGATCGACCCGATAAAAGCGTTCGAACACCCGGCTCTGCGCCTCGGGCGGAATGCCGGGGCCGTCGTCCGCGACCCAGAGGCGGACCTGGCCCTCGGGGGCGGGTTGGGCGGCCAACACCACCTCCCCTTGCCGCCGACCGTATTTGAGGGCGTTCTCCGTGAGGTTGAGCAAGACCTGTTGGAGCCGGTCCGGGTCCGCCCGTACCCAGGTGCCTTCCGGGACGCGGTTGTCCACCTTCACCGCCTTTTCGTCCGCCAGGGGTCGCAAGTCATCCTTGACCTTCTGGGCCACCTCGCGCGCGTCCACCCGCAGGGGATTCATCACCAGCTCGCCGCTTTCCAGCCGGGAGATCGTCAGCAAGTCCTCGATCAGATAGGTGAGCCGGTCGGTGTGTTTCTCGATGGTCTTGAGGAACCGCGGACAGAGCGCCGGGTCGTCCTTGGCCCCGTCGATCAAGGTCTCGACGAACCCCTTGATCATCGAGAGCGGCGTGCGCAGCTCGTGACTGACGTTGGCGACGAACTCGCGCCGGGTATTCTCCAACTGGCGCAGCCGGGTCACGTCATGGAACACCAGGATCGTCCCCTGGGACCGCTGCTGCGCGTCCAGGAAGACGCTGGAATTGACCTGCAGGGAGCGATTCTCCGGGCGGGCCAAGGTCAATTCGGCCCCCAGCACGCGACCCTCGGCCAGCGTGCGGTCGGTCAACTCCAGCAGTTCGTGCTGGCGGAAGGCCTCCATGACCGTTTGGCCGCGGACGTCGGCGGGGAGGTTGAACAAGCGGCGGCAGGCTTGGTTGACGAGTTGCACGCGGCCTTGGGCATCGAGCACGAGCACCCCCTCGGTCATGCTATGAAAGAGGGCCTCCTGCCGCCCGGTCTCGCGGGTCATGGCCTGGGTCTGCTCGACTTGCAGGCGCAGGTTCTCCCGCTGCTGGCGTCCGAGTTCCTCGCCCAGCCGCGCCAAGCGGCGGCGCGCCCACGCCAGCCCCCCGATCAGGGCGGCCATCGCCATCAGCGCCAACGCCGGCCACATGCGCGGGGACTCCGGTGGGGTTAGGGCTCCGCGAACCGGTAGCCGACCCCGCGCACGGTTTGCAGGCGGGCGCCCGCGGGCCCGAGCTTCTCCCGCAGGCGGGTCATGTGCGTGTCCACGGTGCGAGTGTCGATGAGGCTGTCGTAGCCCCAGACCTCCTTGAGCAGCCGCTCCCGGTCGTGGACCAAACCGGGCCGGCGGGCCAGGCAGGTGAGCAGCTTGAACTCGGTCGCGGTCAACTCGACCGCGTGCCCCTTCACGGTCACCAAGTGGCGGGGCACATCAATCGTGAGGGGGCCAAACTGGAAGCGCTCCGGCCCCGTCTTCGCCCCCGCCGCCCGTTGGAGGACGTTCTTGATCCGCAACACCAGCTCGCGCGGGCTGAACGGCTTGGTGATGTAGTCGTCGGCGCCCAGTTCCAACCCCAGCACGCGGTCGATCTCCGCAGCTTTGGCCGTGAGCATGATCACCCGGATGTGGGCCGTGGCCGCGTTCTGGCGGAGGAGCTTGAAGACCTCCAGGCCGTCCAGCTCCGGCACCATCAAATCCAACAAGATGAGGTCGGGGCGGAAGCCCGGGGCCTTCTGCAGTGCCTCCCGCCCGCTGGCGGCCTTCTCCACCACATAACCGGCCTTCTTCAGATTGAACTCGATTAACTCCAGCGTGTCCGGTTCGTCGTCAACTATGAGGATTCTTGCCATTGACCTGCCCGGTGTAGCAGATCAGGCCGCCCAGTTCAACCCGGACAACTCCCCCGTGAGGTGGCCTGGTGGCGCGAGGCCCGGATTCGCCCTCGGCGCGGGTAAGCCAGGGCCCCTGGCGTTGCGGCCCGCGCCGCTCCCAGGTCAGGGAGGGTCGTGGCCGGGGTCCCCGCTTAGGCGGCGGCGCCAGTGCGTTGACCGGCGCGGCCGTAGCGGCTGAAGACCCAGCCGAGGCAGCCCAAGGCCGTCAGCAGCAGCCCGCCGGTTGGCGTGCTGTCCGGCACGCCGGGCGCGTTGATGGCATTGCCCGTCATCTCGACGCGAAAGCCGGTTGGACCCGAGTCATTGTTGACATCAAACTCGAGCGTGTTCACGCCCGAAACAAAGTCCGCGCTGGTGGTGATGGAGAAGCCTGTAAACGACGAAAAGCCGACCTGGTTCAATTGTGTCAGCGGCGGAATGAAAGTGGAGGAAAACCGCCGGTTTGAAATTCCGGGTTCTTCGGTTTGAGTTTTCTTCGGCTATTCGGTTGAAAGCTCTTCTTC
>JAJXTA010000219.1 GCA_021784265.1 bacterium
AACCGGCCGACCCGCCGACCGCGCCCCGGCGAGGTGCCCGGCGGCGGCGATCGGCTGGGGAAGAGGGCGTGGATTTTGCGGCAACCGCTTCCCGCCGCGTGCCGGGCCCGGTGCGGCCGGCGGTCGTCACCGCGCGACCACTGGCGCCAGGGCGGCGGGCTTGAGGGTCCAGGCCTGGAGCTTGGCCAGCTCCATGAGTCTGGGCGCGTGAAAACCTTCGGGAAAGATCACCCACCCCCAGAGCTGGGGGCTGTCGTCGGCAACGTACTGCGCGGCGGCCAGCGAACCCGGCACCAGGTCCACCGGGCGCGCGGAGCTGGGGTCGGCCAAGCCGCGCTCGACGAACGCGCCCAGCGTGGCGGCAAAATCCTCCGGGCGCAGGGGCTGGCCGTCCACCCAGATCACCGAAGGCATCTGCCCGGTCCGGCGGAGGACGGCCAAAAACTCGCCGGCGGCGGCGACCAACCCCGGCCCCGAGAGTTGGCCGCGGCGCAAGTATTGTTCCGCTCGCGACGCGGGCCCGAAGGCGAAGCGCGGGTGAAAGGCCGGCGTGGTTGCGCCCGAGGGGCGGCTCACGGCGGCCTGGGCGAGCAGTTCCAGGCCCTCTTCGGCCGAAACCCAATCCCCCGCCGACCCGAGACGCGCGAACGACACCGCGCGCTGGAACGCCCGCGCCAGCGCTCGGACGTCGTCCCCGTCCCAGGCCCGGGCGTAGGCCCCGTCGCGATAGAGGGTCGGCAACTCCCGCGCCGTCACCAACTTCGTATTAGGTTGCTGGATGATGTGGTCCAGGAAGGTTTCAAAGGCGTGGAAGGCGCGCTCGCTTTCGGCCGCGGTTTTCACCGGGGGAGGTTGCCAGGCCGCCCGTGGGGGGTTGGCGCCCTTGGCAAAATTGACCGCATCCCAGAATCGCTGGTGGATAAACTCGCACGGGTGGTAGAAGACGCTGACCAGCCCGCCGCCCGCGGCGAGCAAGCGGTCGTGGAGCCGGTCAAACCGGGCGCACGCCCGCGCCACCTCCGCGTCGCTCCAACCCGTGCGCAACACGGCGTCGCCCAAATCGAGCACGTTCAAGACCCCGCCGTACCAAAACGGCTGGTCGCGCAAGCGCACTTGGTCCGTGACATCCAAATAGACCGGCACGCCCCATTGTCGCAAGGCCGCGTAGCTCTCCGGGGTCCAGGAGCTCCCGGGTTGACCATAACAGGCCGGCTTCACCCCGAAGACCGTCGTCACACTTTCGAACCCCGGCCCTTCCCGCCGCAGGAACTCCTGGACCCCTTCATGCCAGGCGAGGTCGCGCGAGTATTCCGCCGGAGTGGGATGGACACTGTGGAAGTTGCCGTGAAACCCGATGGTTTGCCCGGCCAAGGCCGCGATGACGTCCGTGCGGCCGCGCGCGGCGAGGACCCGGGCCTTTTCCCCCACCACTTTGAACGTCGCCCGCGCGTGGCGACGCGCGAACATCTCCGCCAGTCGCTTGGCCGCGTCGTCCGACGCGGGCAGAAGGTAATCTTCCGTGTCGAACCAGAACGCCACATAAAGCGTCGAGGGGGCGGCGGCGCGCAGCGGCCAAAGCCCGAGCGTGACCGCGCCGGCCATCGCCAGGAGCAACTTCAGCCCCAGGCGCCAACGGCGACAACGAGAGCGTCCGGCGGACCTCCCCCCGCGCCGGAGTGCCGTCGCGCGCCAGGCGACGCGAGGAATGCGGCAACCGTTCATCGGTCGGCACGGTAGGGCGGCGGCACGACCCCGTCAACCACCTCGCGTGGCGGCGACTGAGGCGGCGGCGGTCGAGCTCCGGGGGGTACAAAACTTTGTCCCGATCGGGACAAAGTTTTGTACGACGCGAAGGCGGCGCGGGCGCGGCGGGGCGTCCCTCCCGGCCGCGGCGCCGGGCGGGCGCGGGCGATTCTCCGTTTGAGTGGCGCCACACTCTTTGCTACATTGCTGGTGTGAAGACGTGTGGTACGTTGTCGCCGCGGTGATCCCGGGTGCGCTGAACCGTGGTGTCCGTTCGTCGTCTGTTCCCCCCTATGCCTCAACGAAATCTTGTCGCCCTGAGCGACGGCGTGGGCGCCACCGCGGTGGTGGCGCCCGAACTGGGCGGGTGGCTCCTCCGCTACACCCGCGAGCTACCCAAACACGGGCCGGTGGACGCCCTGCACTTTGCCCAGGCGGTCGTCGATCGATATCCACGGGAGATGTACGCCGGAAATCCCGTGCTGTTCCCGCTGGTCTCCTTCAATCACCTGCCCGACAAAGACCACCACTACGAGTGGGAAGGCCGCCTGTTCGAGATGCCCCAGCACGGGTTCGCCCGGCGTTCGAAGTGGGCGGTGGTTGACCAGAGCGGGCGCAGTCTCACCCTCGAGCTCACCGACACGGAGACGAGTCGGGCCGCCTACCCCTTCGCCTTCCGGCACCGGCTCACCTACAAGCTGGAGGGCGGCCGGCTCGGCGCCGCACAGGAAATCGACAACCTCGGCCCGACCCCGATGCCCTTCAGCACCGGGTTTCATCCCTACTTCGCGGTGCCGCTGACCAGCCACGGAGAGCGCTCCGCCTGCTTTGTCGAAATCCCGGAAGGCCGGCGCTACTCGATGCATGGCCGCGCGGAGCATTTCTCCGCCAAGGCGTTCCCGGCGCAGAACTGGAGCGTCCAGGAAGACATGGCGGCCACGATGTTTCTCGGCGACCTGAAACGGCGGGAGCTGGTTTTGGTGGATCCGGTGAGCGAGGTGGAGGTGGTCTTCAACTTCGAGGCGGCGCCGCAACACCGGTTTCTGGCCTTGTGGGCCAAGTCGCCCGAGGAGCCGTACTACTGCCTGGAACCGTGGACGGCCCTGCCCAACTGCTTCACGCGGGCGAAAGACCACGAGTTGATTCTGCTGCCGCCCGGCAAGACGTTCCGGGCGGGCTTTTGGCTCGAATTGCGGCCGATGGCGTAGCTGGGGGGCGCGCCTCGGCGCGGGTCGGGGCCCGAGCGCCACCGACGGCGGACCGGGCCGCTGCCGGTGGAATCGACTTGCGCCCTCACTCCAACGGGTTATCGTTGGGTGAGATGGAAACAGTCACCGCGCTCCTCCTTGTGGGGGCGATTCTGTTGCTCCTCGAGACCGTGCTGCCGGGGATGATCGCCGGGGTGGTGGGCTTCGGCTGTCTGGTGGCGGGGGTGGTGATGGCCTACGGCCGGTTCGGGCCGGTGACGGGGAATCTGGTGCTGCTGGGGGTGGTGGCGGGCTTGCTGGTCCTGGGCCTCGGCTGGGTTTGCTACTTCCCGCGCAGCCGGCTGGGGCAGGTGTTTGTGACTCGTCGGACCGTGGGCAATCTGGGCGTCGAGAAATCGGAATTGCTTAACCAAAGCGGCACGGCGATCACCCAACTGCGGCCCTCGGGCATGGCCTCGATCAACGGACGCCGGGTGGACGTGGTCACCGAGGGCGGGCACATCGAGCGCGGGACCCCGGTGAAGGTCGTCGCCCTGGAGGGCTTGCGGGTGGTGGTGCGGGCTCTTTGATCGGTCAACAAGAAAGGACAACTCCTGGTTCATGAATACGACGCTGGCACATTTCGGATTGGCGCTCTATGCGCTCGCGCTGATGGGCGTCATCGCCCTGGTCCTGCTGATCTTTATCTTCAACTTCTTCAGCATCTTCATCCGGGCCTGGGTTTCGGGCGCCTACGTCGGCCCGGTGGACCTCGTCGCCATGCGGCTGCGCGGGGTGCCGGTGGGCCTGGTGGTGGATAACTACATCAACGCCCGCAAGTCCGGCCTCGACGTGGCGGTGGACCAACTCAACGTCCACTACCTGGCCGGGGGCGACGTGCAGATGGTCGTGCGCGCCCTCATCGCGGCCCAGAAGGCCAGCATCCACCTCGACTTCGACCGGGCGTGCGCCATCGACCTGGCCACCAAAGGCACCGGCAAGACCGTCTTGGACGCCGTCAAGACCTCGGTGAACCCGCGGGTGATCGACTGCCCCAACCCCGCCTCGGGACGCACTACGATTGACGGGGTGGCCAAGGACGGGATCGTGATTAAAGCCAAGGCCCGCGTGACCGTGCGCACGAACCTGGACCGCTTCGTCGGCGGCGCCACCGAGGAGACCATCATCGCCCGGGTGGGCGAGGGCATCGTGACGACCATCGGCTCGGCCCATAGCTACAAGGCTGTGCTCGAGAATCCGGACCGCATCTCCAAGACCGTGCTCGACAAGGCGTTGGATGCCAACACGGCGTTCGAGATCCTCTCGATCGACATCGCGGATGTGGACGTGGGAGAGAACGTCGGCGCCAAACTCCAGGCCGAGCAGGCCGAAGCCAACAAGTTGGTCGCCCAAGCCCAAGCGGAGGTCCGCCGGGCCACGGCGGTCGCCCTGGAACAAGAGATGGTCGCCCGCACCCAAGAGATGCGCGCCCGGGTGGTCGAGGCGGAGTCGCAAGTGCCTTTGGCCGTCGCCGATGCCTTCCGCAGCGGCAACCTGGGCGTCATGGACTATTACCGGCTGCGCAACATCCAGGCCGACAGCAGCATGCGGGAGAGCATCGCCAGCGGCGCCCCCGCGGCCTCCAGCCCAAAGCCCGCGTCGTGATGCCCCACTCCAGCTCCGCGCCCTCCCGATCCGACGCGCACCCCACCACGCGCCTCGAACTCGTCGTGCCTGACCGAGCCCGTCCGCCTCGACGCTGAGCCGCCGCAACTCCGCTCACTCGAATGCACTTCCTGGCCGCCAGCTCCTGGGAAAGCTTGCTCGTGTTCCTGGGGATCATGGTGCTTTCGGCGGCTTCAAATTGGCTCAAGAAACGTCAGGACCAAGACGCGGCAACCCGCCGCCGACCCGGTTCACCTCCTCCAACGCGCGTTCCCCGCCCTGGCCCAGCTCCCACCGCGCCTCCGCGCCCGGCAGCGCCTTCATCTGGGGTTGATTGGGCCGAGGAACTCCGGCGGCTATTGGAGGGGGAGCCAACGGAGGTAATGCCGCCGCCCACGCCGCCGTCGCCGCCCACGCCCGCGGCAGCGCCTGCCCAAACCCGTACCGCGCCGCCGATGCCGCCGCCGCCCTTGGAGGGCTTGCCGGTGCCGACCACCTCGCGGGTCAGTTTCCCGCGGGCGCCGATCGCCTCGGATGAAGCCCCAGCCCCTGGGTTCGAGTTGGCGACCATGGAGGCCTCGCAGGCCGCATACCAAGGGGCCGCCGCGCTCCCCGTCAGGTCCACGCGCCGACTCCAGCGGGTGGTCGAACAGACCGCGCGACCGACCCCAGCTTCGCCGCTGCCCCATTCGCCAGCGGGGCCACCAGAAGCGATCACCGTCCTGGCGCAGTTGCGCCAGCCTCGTACCACACGCCAGGCGATTCTAGCCGCGGTCATTCTCGGCCCGCCCAAAGCGCTGGAGACCAGCCCGTCGTCCTCGCTGTTCTTCTGAATCTTGGTGCGGGAAACCGCCCCGCCCCGCGGCCACCCGCATCCCAGCGGCCTCCACTGGCGGCTGGACATTCCAGCCGCGCCCGGCAGGCTGGCCCCATGCAGCGCGACCCCTTTCCGTTGCCGGCCGGTCTGCCGGTGCCGCTGGATGACGGAGCGGCGGCACACTTGCCAGGCGCGACGTTGCCCCCTTTGGCCCTGCCCAGCACCAACGGCGGGACCGTGGCGCTGGCGCAACTGGCCGGATGGTGGGTCCTCTACCTCTATCGTAAGCGTCAAAGGGGGTGCATTCTATGCAGGCCGGCGAAGGCTGGTAAACTGGGGGGATGAAGCATGACTTACGCGAACTTCCCCTTGTTCCCCGAC
>JAJXTA010000220.1 GCA_021784265.1 bacterium
GGAGAAGACGTTCGGTGAAGCCCTCCTGGGTCAAGTCTCCCGCCACGTAGAGTCCTTCGCCGCGAGCGGCGGCGATCTCGTCCAAAAGCGCCTGCCGCCGCGGGTCCAACACCGAGCGTCCTGCCAAGACCAAGCGGGCCTGGACGCGCTGGGCGAGAAACCGGGCCAGGTGAGCGCCAACCCCGCCGGCACCGCCGAGGATCACATAGACACCTTTGGGGCGGAGCCGAATGCCGCCGTGTGCGACCGCCGGCGGCGGGAGGGGCTGCAAGACCTGCTGGAAGGCTTTGCCTTGGCGCCACGCGACGACGACCGTGCCGTCGAGCGGCAGCCGCGAGCCCAGCAAGCCCGCGAGGTCGCCAGCCCCTGCCGACCCCGCTGGTCCACCGGCTGGCATCGCCAGATCCACGCCGATCAGCGGGAGCTGGGGGTGCTCCTTGTGGGCGACGCGCAGGAGCCCGGGGACAGCGCCACTGGTGGGGTCTAACTCCGCCTCGGTCCCCGTGACCGAATGCAAGTGCCGCGTGAAGGTCCAGCACTCCCGGACGCGGGGTGCGAGGTCCGGCGCCGTGATGGCCCGCAGCAGATGCCAGAGCGAGCCAACCCCCGTCTCCTGCTCAGCGGCAAACGCACCGGGTTGCCCGGGATGGAACGGTGTCGTGGTGAGTGTTCCCAAGAAGAACAGGTGCAGCGGCCCCTTGGCGGCGCGGAGGATGGCCTCATACTCGGAGGGTTGGCCACGGTCGATGGCGCAGCGGCGTTCGCTCACCCGGCACCAACCACGCCCGAGGTGGACCACGAGGGTGGCACAGTTCGGCCGCGCTCGCCTCACCGCCTCGGTCACGCCCAGGTCGTGACCGCCGCGGAACACGATGAGCGTGCCCGGCTCGGCTTCGGCTTCGGGCGCGCGCGCGTCGAGGTCGATCTGGACCCAGGCGGGGGTCGCCAGCGTGAGGGGTTCGGCGCCGGATTCCCTCGCTCCCGTTGTGCCTGCTGGTCTGGTCCCGCCCGTTGCTCGCTCCGAAGCCTCGGACTGCGGGGTTGGCTTGGTCTCCGCCCCAATCCAATACCGTTGGCGGGCGAAGGCGTAGCCGGGTAGATGCACCCGTCGCACCGGCGCGCTCCGTGGGAACCGGTCCCAGACCACGCCCGCCCCACGGAGCCACAAGTCGGCCAGCCGCTCCCAGCGACCGCGCCGGTAGAGGTTCTCGAGGAACTCGGCGTCTTCGGCCTCGCCGGCTTGGAGCACGGTGGCGAGGCCCGGTTGAGGCGTGCCCTGCCGGAGGCCGGCGACGTTGTCTTTCCCCGCCAGCCAAGCCTCGAGCTTGGCGGCGGCGTCCTCCAGCGAGGTCGTCACCACTGCTAGGCGCTCCGCGAAGGCCTCCCGACCGCACTGCAAGGTGAAGGCCACATCCCCGAGCGCGGGCCGACCGGCTTCGGACCTGCCTGCCTGTGCGCGCAGCCAAGTGGCCAGGTCCGCCACGCCGCGACGCAACGATTCGGCGCTCTTCGCGGAGCAGAGCAGCAAGTGCGGGTGGGGTTCGGGGGCGGCGGCCGGTGGCGTGGCGGGCAGCGCGACATACTCCTCCAGGACGACGTGCGCGTTGACGCCGCCAAAGCCGAACGAACTGACTCCGGCCCGCCGGGGCAACGGACGGCCTTGGGGATCAAGGGGTGGGGCCCAGGCTCGGGCTTCCGTGGCGAGGCGGAACGGGCTCCCGTCCAGGTCCAGGTACGGGTTGGCCTCGCGAAAATGCTGCAAGGGAGGCAAGACTTGATGCTGGAGGGCGAGCAACGCCTGGATCAAACCGGTGATGCCCGCGGCCGTCTCCAAATGGCCCACATGCGACTTCACCGAGCCCAAGGCGCAGTACGCGGCGGTCGCACCGGTGCTGCCGTGGTGCGCGGCGAGGTGGGCAAACGCCCTCTTGAGGGCGTTGACCTCGATGGGGTCGCCGAGTTCGGTGCCGGTTCCGTGGGCCTCGAGGTAGCCGACCGTTTCCGGGTTGATTCCGGCCCGCTCGTAGGCCTCGACCAGCACCTCGCATTGGGCTGTCACGTTCGGCGCCGTCAGCGATTGGGCCCGACCGCCATGATTCACCGCCGAGGCGAGCAGCAACCCATGCACGGCGTCACCGTCCCGCATCGCGCGGCTCAAGGGCTTGAGCACGACCGCGCCGGCACCCTCCGCGCGCACATAACCGTCGGCGGCCCGGTCGAACGTCTTGCAGCGGCCGTCGGGGGCCAGCATGCCCGCCCGGTCGAAGGCCACGAACAGCCGCGGAGTGAGGAGGGCGTTGACACCGCCCGCGATGGCCACGTCGCACTCTCCGTGGCGCAGGGCCTGGATCGCCCGATGGACCGCCACCAGCGAGCTGGAGCACGCGGTATCGACGACTTCGCTCGGACCCCGCAGGTTCAGGAGGAACGAGACCCGGTTGGCGAGGATCGAGTGGATCGTGCCGGTGGCGGTGTAACCCTCGATTGCCGGCGCCCGCGTCTGGAGCACTTCTTGGTAATCGTGGGTGGAAACGCCGACGAACAACCCCGTGCGGGTCCCGGCCAGCGCGGAAGGCCGGTAACCCGCGTCTTCGATGGCGTGCCATGCCGTCTCGAGAAACACCCTCTGTTGTGGGTCCATGTACTCGGCCTCTTTAGGCGAGATGCCAAAGAACAGGGGATCGAACTGGTCCATCTGCTCCCAGAAGCCGCCCCACTTGCAGCGGGTCCGGTTCGGTTCGGTGCGCGGGTCCCCGTCCAGGGCGCGCCAATCCCAGCGCTCGGGGGGCACTTCCCCGATGAGGGTGCGTCCGCTGAGGACATTCTCCCACAGCGCTTCCGGGGTGGCGGAGTGGGGGAAGACGCCCGCCATGCCGATGACAGCGATGGGTTCCAGGGCGCTGGGCCGCGCCAGTGCCGCGCCGGCAACGGCGTTGCGCGTTTCCCGCGTGGGCTCGGCGCGGGGACGCTCTCGAGGGGCTTGGCTCGAGGGGCTCGCGCTCGTTGGCCGCGGTTCAACGATCGCCTGGTACGGCGCGGGCGGTGGAGCGTCGGTTGTGATGGCGCCGTGTTTGCCCCGCACCTGGGCCGGGTATTCTCTGGTCAGATGGTCTGCCACCGCCCGCACGGTGGAGTGCTCGAAGAACAACGCCGGCGTGAGCGCGGTTTGATACGTGTCGTTGAGCAGGTTGGCAAACTGGGTGAAACTGACGGAATCGAAGCCGTAGTCGCTGAGCGGGACCTCTTCGTCGATATCGTTGATTGGCACCTTGAGAAGTTTGGCCATGAGCCGTTTGATCTCAGCCCGGACGTTGCGGTCCAGGTCGGCCTCCACCGGCCGAACCGCGGGGGCGGGGCACGCGGCTGGTGGCGCCGCACTCTGCGGCGGTGGAGTCGAGCCCAGGAGTCGCCGGACGCGGTCCGCGTCCCCCTTGGCGACGAGCAGGTGGTGTAGCTGCCCGGTGGCGGCCAGCCCTAAGGCGGCCTCGAAGAGGGCCATCCCTTCGGTGGTGGGCAGCGGTTCCAGGCCCAAGACTCTCCGGAGCATGGTTTCCTGTTCGGCGGAAATGTGCATGCCCCCCTCTCGCCAGAGCGGCCAGCCCAGGGCCACGGTGAGGCCGTGGCGTGTCCCCTGGCGCACCCGGGCGGCTCGTTGTTCGGCGAAGGCGTCGAGGAACCGGTTGCCCGCGGCGTAGTCCGTCTGGCCGAGGTTGCCGGTGCCCGAGACGAGGGAGGAGAAAAGGACAAAGAGACTGAGATCGTCTTGTTCGGTGGCCGCATCCAGGCAGAGCGTGCCCAACGTCTTTGGGGCGAGCACCTCATCGAAAGCCTGGAGGTCCTTGTTGCGGAGTAGTCCGTCGCGGAGCACGCCGGCGGCGTGCAGCACGCCGTCCAACCGTCCGTACCGCCGCCGGGCCAGGACGGCGACCCGCCGCATCATCGCCGCCTGGGTCACATCCGCCTGAACGTAGAAGGCTTGGCCGCCCGCCGCTTCGAGGGCCGCCAACAGGTCCTGGGTCGGCGCCGAGAGGGGACTCCGGCCGGAGAGGACCAGCCGCGCCTGGAATTCGCGGGCGAGGTACTCGGCAAAGACTCGGCCGAGACCGCCGGCGCCACCGGTGATCCAATAGACTCCCTTGGGCCGCAGACACGCCCGGCCGACAGTCCGGGCCCGGGAGAGGTCGGCCCCAGCGGTGACCGGCTCAAAATCGAGGCGGTGACGGGCCGGACCGCTGCCGCGGATCTCCAGGTCCTGGACCGGCGCCAGGAGCAACTCGTACAACGAGGCTTGAGCCAGCGCCGCGCTGTCCGCTGGGGCGGCATCCAGCCGCAGGGTCTTCCAGACCGCGGCCGGCGCCTCCAGCCGCAAGCTGCGCGCCAACCCGGCGGTGGCCTCGAGCACCGGCGCGGGTGTCGCGCCCTGCTCGGGCAGGATTACGACACCTTTTGCGTCCCCTTCCCGGCGGGAACCTATGAGGCTCTTCGTCCAGAGGAACAGCGCCCGCAGCCCGTGATCCAGCCCCAAAGCGAGCCCAGCCGGAGAGTCGAACACGCCCGCCGCTGCTCCGCCGGCCACCAGCCGGAACGGCCAAACGAAAATAAAATCGGGACAACCGCGGCCAGACCCTTGCAGTCGGCTCCACAGCCGCGCGCAATCTTCCGCCGCCGTGGGACGGACCATAACCGTGCGGTCATCCAGCTCTTGGTAGCGGGTTCCCGGGCGCACCAATACGAGGTTCTGGGGCCGACCGTTGCCGGTCATGGGTAGGAACTGTCGCACGGCGGTGACCAGGGTCTCCTCGGTATCGAAGATCACCACGGCCGCGCCGGGGCGGGCCAGCCGCGCCCCCAGGGCTTGCGTTAAGTCTGAGGCACGAGCGCCGGTGGTCGAGGGTTGCGGACTCCAGGCGGGGCGATACAACTGGCAGCCGGGAGGCAGGGCCGCTTCGGCGGGCGCCCAAGGCTCGCGCAGGAGCCTGAGGCTGAGGTCGCGGATCACCAGCACTGGATCACCCGTGGTGGTGCGAGCCACCAGATCGAAACGAGCGATCGCGGGTGTCCCGTGCGACACTTGCGACACCGTCACGCGCAGATGGCTCGGCAACGGGTGCCGGCCCCAAAGCTCGCCCAGGGCGAAGGGGAGCGCTCGGGGAGGGAGCTGCGGGGGGTCGGGCAACGGGATGAGCGGCAGGCAGCATTGGAGAATCCCGTCCACGAGCGCGGGATGCCATCCAAACCACTCGCCATCGGCTTGCCAGGACTCGGGGAGTTCGAGGTCGGCCTCGAGGGCGTTCGGGGTGATACAAACGCGCCGCAGCCCCCGCAGGGCAGGCCCGTAAGCCAAACCCAACCGTTGGAAGTGCTGGTAGCAGTCTTGCTCGGTCCAAGTCCGCGGCGCCGCTCCGTCACCCTCCGCTGGGCCCGGGTTCGGCGGGAGCGGTACCTCGACCGATTCACCGGTCGTCGCTTTGGCGAAAGAACCCTGGAGATGGACGGTGGTTCCAGCCTGGGTCCGACTGCGAACTTCAAATCGCTCGGCGTCGTGACCGGCCGGCGAGAACTCGACCTCGAAGTCCGCTTCCAGGGCGGGGCCAGTCACCGGTTGGACCCAGACCAGTTGTGTCAGGTGATCAAGTGGATGACCGAGGCGATTCTGGGCCGCGAGCTGAACCACCTCCAGGAGGCAGGCGCCCGGCAGGACCGGCCGCTCGGCGACGCGGTGGTGCTCGAGGAACCTGGCCATCCAGGGGGGGCGGCACGAGAAGACGGCGGGGGCGGTTGGGGG
>JAJXTA010000221.1 GCA_021784265.1 bacterium
GCTCGTGGCCGGGAATCCGCGGGTAGGCATAGAACGGCATCTTGCCCAGGAACCCGCTGTAGTCGGTGCCGCAAATGCCCACCCGATGCACGCGCACCAGCGCCTCACCGGCCCCGGGGGCGGCGGGTTCGGCGGCTTGGGCGAGGTGAAAGTGGCCGGGTTTTTCGAGCACGATGGCGTTCATGGTGGCTAAAGGATGAATTCAACGGGGCATTTGTCCGCCAAGCGGGCCTCGGGCGAGGGGCGGCTTTGCGGGAACCACTGGCGCATCTGCGCCAGCCATGGCAGCATCTCCGCCAGCGTCCGTCTCGGTGGGGCGGCAGCGAAGCCTGGGGCGACCGGGAGGTCGAGGTCGGCGACTCCGTCAGGCGCCTGAATCAGTGCCGGGGGCTCTTTCTCCGGTGACGGCGTGCCGCACTTGTTCATATAACTCCAACGTACCATAGCGGACGAACCTTTGTCTCCACGGTTCCGTCCGAATGTCCAAATGGTTGGCGAGGATCAGGCGGATGACATCATCCAAATCGCCGAGCCGCCGCCAGGCCGGACCGTGTTTGAGCACGTGCAATTTCAACATCAGCAAATGGTCCAGGCAGGGCAACTTCACGGTAGTCCCGCCCAGGTCGGCCACCCTGGCCGCCGCCAGCATCCCCGCGAAGGTGGGATCGTTGACCAACATAAGGTCCAGCGGCTCCTGTGACTCAGGGGCGGTGAACTGCACAAAGGCCTCCTGCTCATGATGCAAGTGATACTCCAGGGGGGCAAGGCCCTTGATCCAGAGGTCCTTGTCGGCCTTGCGGATGAGCAAGTCAAGGTCCCCCGTGTTGCGTGGGTAGCCGTGGAAGATGACCGCATGCCCGCCGATGACCAGGAAGGGCAGACCAATGGTTCGGGCGCAGGCGGCGATAACGTCGGCGGTGGTCATCGGGGTGGCAGGCCGGATTCAGTTGTTCTTGGGCAAGCCTTCCACGTGGCCGATGTTGTGGACCGGCGCCAGGAGTTGGCGCACCTCCTCCACCAACGGGAGGTCCAGCGGCTCCTGAGCCCACTGCGCCCATTTGCGCACATTGTCCGGGTTGGCCGAGCCGGCGATGGTGGTGGTGAGGTCTGGGTTCGCCAGCGAGAACTGGAGGGCCACCTGGGCGATGTCCACCCCGGCGCGGGCGCAGTGCGCGGCGGCACGGCGGCAGGCGGCTTTGACCGCCTCCGGCTCCCGGTGCCAGGCGGGGAGGGGGGCGTTGGTCAGCAGGCGGGCGGCGAAGGGGCCGGCGTTCATGATGCCCACCCCTTTGGCCTTGAGGTAAGGAACGAGTTCGTCGGCCAACCGGGTGTTTTGGAGCGTGTACTGGTTATAGGACAGGATCACGTCCAGGTCGGTCTGGTCTAAGACAAACCGGAAGGCCTTCATCGGGTAGCCAGAAATGCCGATGAACCGGACCTTGCCCTCGTCCCGCACCCGGCGCAACGCGGGGAGCGTTTCGTCCACGATCTGCTGCATTTCGACAAACTCCAGGTCGTGGCAGAGGACGATGTCCAGGTGATCCGTTCCCAGCCGGTGGAGGCTCACGTCCACGCTCTCGCGGACGCGCCGCGCCGAGAAATCGAAGTGCGCGGCGTCGTAGCGCCCGAGTTTAGTGCCCAGCAGGTAGCTCTCCCGCGGGACCCCGCGCAGCGCCACCCCGAGCAGCACCTCGGACATGCCCCGCCCGTAAAAGGGCGAGGTGTCGATAAAGTTCATCCCCAGCTCCAGCGCCACCCGCACGGAGCGGAGCGCCTCGTCGAGGGACACGGGGCGGAACTCCTGGCCCAGCGAGGAGGCCCCGAAGCTCAAGATGGGCAGGCGCAGGCCGGTGCGGCCCAGCGGACGGGTAGGCAGAGGCGAGTTCATGAGGCGGGTGATGGGGGGAACAGGGCGTGCACACTCGCCAGGGTCTGGCGGGCCGCCGTCGCCGGGTCGGGCAGGGGAAGGACCTCCGCCGACACGCAGCCCGCGTACCCGATCCCACGGAGCGCCTGGGCGATTGGGGCGAAGTCCGTGTGCCCCAGACCGGCGGCCTGGCGGTTGCTGTCGGCCCAATGGACGTGGCCAAGCTGGCCGCCAGCCAGGGTGAGGGCCGCGGGCAGCGACCGCTCTTCAAGGTTCATGTGAAAGAGGTCGGCGACCAACTTCACGTTCCGGGTCCGGAGCCGGGCCAACACGGCTAAGGCGTCGTCGAACCGGGTGAGCAGATTGGTTTCGTAACGGTTCAGCGGCTCGAGTAGGAGCGGCACCCCGCACGCATGCGCGCGCGGCCCGAGCTGTTCGAGGGCGTCTGCCAACCATTCCAAGGCGTGCTCCCGGCTCTCCTCGGCGCCGGCCCGGCCTTGGATCGAGCCAATGATGGCCGGCGCCCCAAACCCACCCGCCAACGCGACCAAGGCCCCGGCAAAATCCCGGGCCCGCGCGCGCTGGCGCGGGTCGGGGTCGGTGAGGCTGAGGTGATGGGCCACCCAGCCGGCACCCGTACCCACCGCGGCCAACGTGAGGTGATGTTGCGCCAGGGCCTGCTTCAGCGTGCGCGCGTCCACTTCCTCCGCCGAACGCGGGAAGAGCTCGAGGGCGCGAAAACCGAGGGCCGCGGCTTGCGCACACCCTTCCACCACCCCGGCATGCAAGACAAACGGCCCGTGGCGCGCTTCCGGGACCAGGCAGAGCGTGAGGGCGGTGTTCATGGCGAGTCGTGGCACTCGAAAACTGGCTCTAATCCGATCAAGTATTGGCGTTCTTTTCGCTCTCTTTGCCCGCCGCGGCAAGGACTCTGTGCGGTGGTGGCGAAAGGTCTCGCGCGGGCTCTCGCCGCCGAGCCGCGGCCGGCGGAGCGCAAGGGCCGCGCGGGCGGCCAGCAAGCTCACCGCGACGCACCCCCGTCGCCCTTCCGCCGTCGGGCCGGCTTCGGGGGCGACCCGCGGCCCCTCAGCCACGCACGGTGGGCTGACGCGCCTCGTCAGGCGGAGACCAGAATCATGTTGGCGTAGCTGATGGTGTCGCCGGTCCGGATCAAGCCGATGGCGTGGGGCACCCGTTGTTTGAATTCCAGGTGCGGCTCGAAGGTGATCGCCACCCCTCGCCCGGCGCGGCGGAAGGCCGCCTGCGTCGCGGCGTCGTTGTGGGTGAGGAATTCGGCGGCCATGAGAATCTGGCCGCATTTCCAGCCAGGCAGGATGGCATCGACCACCTGCGGGACCGTTGGAATGCCCTTGGTGAGCGAGAGGTCCACCGTCTCGAGTTGCGGCCAGAACGGGAAGGCGGCGTCCGCGATCACGAGCAGGTTCGTGTGGCGTACCCGGGCCACCAGGGAGAGGAGGTGTGGATTGACGATCCCGTCGATCAGCATAAGCAGCGCAACGTCAGGCGCAGCATCCCCGCCCGTTCCGGCGTTGTCAAGCGCGTCCGCACGGGCTGAGAGCGACGCCCGCGACGCCCGTGCCTGCTCGCCTGCCCAAAACCAGGTTTGACTTCCCGTAGCCCCGGTTGGATAACTCTCGGGGTGAGCCCAAGAATAGACCACCCCTAATCCGGAGATTACCATGCACGTCCCTCAGCCTCGCTACCCGCACGTCATCGCCTTGAGCCTGGCCTTGGCCCTCTCGGTCCCGGGCCTCCGCGCCCAGGACACCAAGGTTGACCCCAACGGCACCTGGAAATGGAGTTTCACCACCCCAAACGGAGACACAATCGACCTGGCCGTAAAGCTCAAGCTCGACGGCGATCAGTTGAGCGGCGCCTTCATCGGCCGGGACGGCGCCGAGACGCCGATCAAGGAGGCGAAGTTGAAGGAGAACGAGGTCTCCTTCACGGTGGTGCGGGAGCGCAACGGGAACACCTTCACCATGAAGTACGCCGGCAAGATCACCGGCGACAACCTTAAGGGCACCGTCGGGTTCGAGCGGGATGGCGAGACCCGCACCCGCGATTGGGTCGCCAAACGCTCTGGCGCCAGCCCCGCTGGCACCTGGAAATGGTCCTACACCCGCGACGGCCAGGAGATCCTGAACGTCCTCAAACTCAAGTGGGACGGCGAGAAGCTCAGCGGGGGGGTGACCACCGCCAACGGCGCCGAAACGCCCATCACCGAGGCCAAATTCGCCGAGGGCGAGGTTGCTTTCGCCGTCACCCGCGAGCGCGATGGCACCAAGTTCACCGCCCACTACCACGGCAAACTCACCGGCGACACCATCGACGGCAAGGTCGAGGTCAACTTCAACGGCGAAGACCATTCCTTCGACTGGCAGCCCAAGCGGAGCAAGGACTAGCCGGGCACGGTTCCAGCCCCGCCCGGCTCTGGGCGGAGCCGCGAACGTGAGCGAGCGGTAGAAACGAACGGCCCGGTGCCGATTGGGCGCCGGGCCTGAATCACTACCGCGCGCGAGGTTCTACTCGCCCATGACCTCCTGGCGGTTGGCCAGGTCGTCGTCGGGGTACGCCACGGCCACCCAGGGCTCGGCGGGGCGGATGACCGTACCGAGCCAGTTGATGGCCACCCGCTCGCCTGCGGGCAGTCGGATGGCGCGCACCGGATTCTCCACCGCGAGGTTGGCGGCGCGCAGGCTGAATTGGTGCATCCCCTGCCCTTGGACCGTGAGCGTGAGCTGGACCTGGCCCGGCCCGGTCCGCGCCTGACTCAGCTCGAACTCCAAGGCATCCGCGCGGCGGGTGACCGGGACCACGGCGCCCGGCAGATCGGCCAGGATCGCCAGCCAGCGGCCAGAAGGATGGACCCATGTCTCGGCGTAGTTGTAGCAGGCTGAGGCGGGCCAATACGGCTGGTCCTCGGCCCCGCGGGTTTGAATGCCGACGGGCAGAGATCCGACCATGTTGCCGGACATGGCGGTGTATTGCGGGCCATAGTTGTGCCCTACGCCATACATGAGGCTTTGGACGAAGGGATTCCGCCCCAAGGTCCACTCGAGCTGCGTCTGGGCCAAATTCGCCAGTTCGGAGCTGCCGCGGAGGGCTGCGGCGAGGGCCAACGCATCCGTCTGCGAGAGGAGGACCCCGAGGTTGCCTCGGAAATCGCTCCAGACGGGGAATCGCCGCAAGTAATAATCCTCGCCCAATGGGATGCCTTGCTGGACTTGGTTGCGGTAGTTGGGGTCATCCGACTCGCCCAAGCGGTAGATGCCGGCGGCCAACATGGCGTACGGCCCCGTCAACCGCGCGGCGGCGCGCAAGTACTCGGAGTAGAGGGCCACGGTCGAGTACCATTGCATCCAGTCGGGGTGCTGGGGCAAGGCCGCGCAGAGGTCCGCCAGCGCCCGGAGCGGGGCTTGCTCGTGGCTCCGATGAAAATAATGCAGGAGCCGGGTCCGGGCCGGCGAGGTGTAGAAGAAGCCGGTGAGCGCGCTGGTCCAGTTCGGGCGGCTCCGCTCCTGGGAGGCGGCGATGCGGGCGGCCAGCTCCACGGCGTTGGTGGCGTAGTCGGCGTTGCCTGTGGTCTTGAACAGTTCGAGAGCAGCCTGGGCGCCGGCCGCCGCCAGCTCGACCCCCGGGTTACGGAACTTCTCCCGCGCAAACCGCCAATCTTCCTCGGCCACCCGCAGACTGTAGGCGGCCAGGAGGGGATCGCTCTGCCGCAACACCCGCCCCGCCAGGGCCGAGGCGGCGGCCGCCAGCGCGTTCTCGAACGGCGCGTTCTGTGCCAGGACCGTGACATCGTCGGGGGTACCGATGATCCCGTCGGTCCAGAAGTCCATGGTCGCCCAGGTGACGCGGTAACCGTCGCCGAACCGGGTTTTGTGGAGCC
>JAJXTA010000222.1 GCA_021784265.1 bacterium
GCGGGCACGACATGGGCATGGCCGACGCAGAGCCGCCGGGCGAGGGCCTTGAAGCCGGCGTTGTTCATTTCGTCCAGGTCGCGAATCGCGCCATCGACGATGGCGCCCACGCAGCCGAGGGCGCGGTGGGTGTTGCTCGTCACCTCGCCCCAGAAGGAGCCGTGGCAGCGGGGGCGGTCCAGGTCCTGGACGACGACGATTTTTGGCCCGGGCAGACTGGCGACGTAACGGCGGTAGTCTCTCCAGGCGTTGGGGCGGGAGCGGCGGTGGGCTGGGTTGCTGGGCTCGCACTGGACGGTGATGGCGTAGCCGACCATCGGGCCCAGATGGGGCATGAAGTCATGCGTTTCCTCAGGGTTGAACCCTTCGTTGGCGGGGTCGTGACGGGTGACCTGTTCCCAGCCGTTGTAGATGGTAGGGGTATTCAGCCGTTTGAGTTGGAGCAAGATGCCGTGCGGCAAACGGCGGCGCGGGGCCGGGGGCTTCTTCATGACGTTAGTTACCGAGCTTTTGGTGGTTCCAGGCGGCCAGCACGCGCAGGAGGAGCTCGCGGGAGAGAGGGCTGGCTTGTTTGTAGGCTTCCAGCAGGGCGGTGGTCTTGGCGTCGTCGCCGTGCTGTTGTTCCAGCAGGTGGACGGCGGTCAGCCGCACCGTGTTTTCCTGGTGCGCCAGGGCCTTGAGCACCGCGTCAAAGGCCTGGTCGGGGGCGGCGTGGGCGGCGCCGATGAGGGCGGCGCAGATCAGGTGTTCGGCCGGGCCGTGCTCGAGGACGAGATTATAGACCGCGAGGGCGTCGTCGGTCGCACCTTTGGCGGCGCGCTGGTCTGCCCAGCGGAGGTAGGAGTTGGCCAGGCGGAGGCGTTGGGCGGAGTCGAGGCTCTCCCAGGGTGGGAGCTTGACACGGTCGTCCTTGGCGATGCCGATGCGCGCCAGGGCGTCCAGCGCCGCGAGCACCGTCTGGAGGTCCGGTGAGGCGGTGGCGGCGATCAAAACCTCCGCCGCCTCGGGTGCGGCGCGTTGCCCCAGGGCGGCGAACACGGCGAGGCGGAACTCGCCGTCGGTCTTGCCGGCCAGCTCGATGAGCGCCTTCAGAGAGGCGGGGCCGGGGATCGCTTGGAGCGCGCGTTTGGCCTCGTCCCGCACGTCGGGGTCGGGATCTGCGCAGAGGGCGGCGACGGCGGGCACCACCGCGTCATCGCCCGTCCAGGAGAGCAACTCAAGGGTGAGGGTGCGGACCAGCTTGGTATGCGGGGGTGGGAGGAGCTGAAGCAGGGCAGCCGCGACGGCCTTCCGATCATCCCCGCCACCGGGACGGCCCGCGTAAGCGGCGATGTTCATCAGCGCGCGCCGGGCGGCGATGCCCGGTTCGCGCTCGGGACCATCGGCCACCGCGCCGAGGGGGACGACGGCTGGGGCGCCCATTGGTCCCGCCGCCATGATGGCTTCAACGCGCAGGGGTCCCTGGTCGCTGCGGATTTTCGCCAGGAAGGCGTCGAGGTCGGTGGCGGTCGCCGCCTGTCCGCCAGGCAACGCCGTGAGGCCGAGGCCCAGCGCGAGCACAAGCGATAGTTTGTCAGAGCAGAGGATCATAAACACCAGCGCGGGGGTTCAGGGTGTGGGGCGCGGCCTAAATGTGCCAGGCATGGCGGCCGGGCCGGTTGAGGAACAAGTTGGCTTGGTCGTCGTCCAGGAACTTCTCGGCCACGGGATCCCAGCGCAAGGGCCGGCCCAGGCGCCACGCCAAGTTGCCGAGGATGCAGAGGCTGGCCACCCGGTGGGCTGCCTCGATATTCATGATCGGCCACTCTCGGGTGCGCACGCAGTTGAAGAAGTCCTGATGATGTTCCACGCTGCGATAGATCTTGGGCCCGCCGGGTGGGGCGTGAAAGCGCTTGGCTTTGAGTTCGGTGTCCGTGCCTCCGTCGCCGCCGCTGACGACCAGCGTGCCTTTGTCGCCCCAATACTTGGCGCCGTACTTGTTATTGCCCAGATCGGCTGCCTCGGCCGGGGTTTCGCCGGGTTGGCTCCAGTGCAATTCCCAATCCGGGTTGGTGAAGGTGTATTTGACCTCCATATCCGGCGGGCACTCGTAGATGCCCTTTTCGGGCGGGGCTCCGCTGGCCTCGATCCGCACCGGGCCGGTGTGATCGGCGTTCATCAGGTAGAGCACGACGCTCATCACATGGGCGCCCCGGTCCCGGATTTGGCCGCCGCCGTCCTCGATGAACCAGCGGAAGCTGCCGAGGGTACCATCCACGTTGTAGGGTTTCCAGCGGAGGGGACCCAACCAGCGGTCATAATCCAGCTCCGGCGGGGGTTCGGTGTACGGCTTAAAGCCGCCGACCGGGTTGGCGTAGTGCCAACAGTTGACCCGGCTCACTTGCCCGATCATGCCGTTGCGGAGGTAGGCGCAGGCAAAGTACGCGGCGGACTGCGAGCGGCCTTGGGAGCCGATTTGAATGATCCGTTCGTAACGCTTGGCGGCGTTGACCATGGCCCGCCCCTCGGCGATGGTGCAGCAGGCGGGTTTCTCGCAATACACATCCTTGCCCGCCTCGCACGCCATAATGGTCATGACGGCGTGCCAATGGTCCGGGGTGGCGATGATGACGGCATCGACCTCCGGCTGGGCCAGGAGTTCGCGGAAGTCGCGGTAGAGGCGGGCCTTTGGGCCGACCACTTGGCCGGCTTTGGCCAAGCGCCGTTGATCGACGTCGCAGATGGCCACGCATTGGTCTTTCAGCAGCCGAAGGTGGTAGCTGCCCATGCCGCCCACGCCGATGTGGCCGGTACGGATCCGATGGTTCGGGGTCGCGGGATCCGGCGCGGCCAGCGCGCCGCGAGAGAGGAGGCCCGGGAACCCGAGGGTGACGCCGGCGACCGCAGCGGAGTGGGTCAGGAACCGGCGGCGGTTCCAGGTCGGTGGAGTGATCATAAGTAATCCTTGACGGCGGGCGCCGCAGCGGAGGGCGGCAGCGCGGGACGAGGCGCGGAGGGCGCTCTGGGTGCACGACACGCAGTGGCCATGGATGTCTTCGTTAGATGCAATCCAGGCCCTCGGGATTCATTTTGGCGCCGCGGTTTCTTGGCGCTTGACCTGCCCGCCTCCGCGGACTAATCCCCACCCATGACGTCACGCGAACGGGTGTTGGCTGCCCTCAACCACCAGGAAACCGACCGGGTGCCGATTGACCTCTCCGGCCACCGTTCCTCCGGAATCAGCGCGGTGGCGTACCGCCGCTTGCGCGCACACCTCGGGCTCGACCCTCGCCCCATCCGGGTTTATGACCCGATCCAACAACTGGCGATCGTGGACGAAGACGTGCTGGCGCGCTTCGGGGTGGATACCGTCGAGTTGGGGCGCGCCTTCGCCCTGGCGGAGAGCGATTGGCGGGACTGGGTCTTGCCGGATGGAACGCCGTGCCAGATGCCGGCCTGGGCCGTGCCGGAACGCGAAGCCGGGCGATGGGTGATCCGGTCGGCCAGCGGACGGGTTATCGCGCAGATGCCCGATGGGGTGCTGTATTTTGAGCAGACTTACTATCCGTTTGCCGAGCAGGACGACCTCGAGCGGCTGGAGGCGGCCCTCGGCGAGAGCATGTGGACGGCGATTGCTTCGCCTCCCGGCCCGCGGGCGGCGGGGGCGACCGGGGCTCAGGCGCTGGCCGACGGGGCCCGGCGCTTACGCGCCCAGACCGACCGAGCGATTCTCGGGCTGTTTGGCGGCAACCTGTTGGAGATGGGCCAGTTCTTGTATCGCAACGACGGTTTTCTGATGTTGTTGGCGGCCGATCCCCGGCGGGCGCATGCGTTTTTGGATCGGGTGGTCGAGATGCATTTGGCCAATCTGGATCGTTTCTTGGCGGCGGTGGGGCCGTCGATCGACGTGATCGTGTTTGGCGACGACTTGGGCATGCAATCCGGACCCCAGATCTCACCGGCCATGTATCGGGAATTCTTCCAGCCGCGCCAACGGTTGCTCTGGCGGCGGGCCAAGGAGCTGGCGCCGGTCAAGGTGATGTTGCATTGCTGTGGGGGGGTGCGGGAGTTGCTGCCCGGCCTGATCGAGGCGGGGTTGGACGCCATCAACCCGGTCCAGGTCTCTTGCAAGGGAATGGGGGCTCAGGGGCTCAAGGCGGACTTCGGCCGGCAGTTGACCTTCTGGGGTGGGGGCTGCGACACCCGCGAGGTTCTGGCGGGTGGGTCGCCCGCACGGGTCCGGGAGCATGTGCGGCAGCAGGTCAAGAATTGGAAGCCCGGGGGCGGTTTTGTTTTTCAGCAGGTGCACAATATCATGGCGGATGTCCCACCGGCGAACATCGTAGCCATGTACGAGGCGGTCGGGACGGCATGACCGGCAGGTGGGGCAGCGGTACCGGGCCGGGGTCGGGCACGCGCCCAGGCGGGGCGCGAGGGAACCGAGGTGTTCCGCGGCGGCGCCCCCGACGCCGCGTTGCGGGGGCGGTGATCCTGGCGGCGAGTTCAGCGCTGGCGTGGGGTGGAGGCGCCGGGCGCGATTGGGGCGTGTCCGGGGGGAGTTACACCGATCCCGCGACTGGGGCCCGCGTCTGGGAAATGACCACGGGCAGCAACCGCGCCGATAATCTCTATTTCCATTTCTCAAACTTCACCGCCGATGATCACTACCTCATCTTCGTCTCGGACCTCGGTGGCGGGCGAGAGCTCTTCCGGGCGGACGTGGGGACCAAGCGGGTGGTGCAGCTCACCGACGATCCGCACCTCACCCCGTCGAGTGCGTGTCCGGACCCCGCCCAGCCACGCCGACTGTATTGCCTGAGCGGGCCGAGCGTTCTGGCGGTGGACATCCTCGACTTCAGCACGCGGAAGGTGGGTGACATCCCCGCGCCCTATGTGGGCGGCTTCCAGCAGCCGACCGTGAGTCGTGATGGCCGGTGGCTCGCCTTAGGAAAGCAACGGGACGCGCGGACTTGGGAGATCGGGCTGATGGACACGGCCACCGGCGCCTACCGGACGGTGATCACGCAGGGCTTCCGTCTCGGCCATGTGCAGCACAGCCCGACGGACCCGGTTACGTTCTACGTGTGGGAAACCGGCGGTTATGCTCCGCAACGCTCGTGGGTGGTGAACGACGACGGCACGGGCAACCGGCCCTTTTACTTCCGGACCGATCCCAAGCGCTGGTTCACGCCGCTCAAGGAATGGGTGACGCACGAGGCCTGGGTTCAGGGCACCGGCCAGATGACCATGGTCAACGACAAGCTCGGGATCATGCTGGTGGCCAAGGACGGCACGGCTCGCCTGGTCCGGGAGGGGAGCTATTGGCATGCGGCGGCCCGGCCGGATGGGCGGTTCATCGTGGCCGACGATGCGCAGGGGCGGTTGTGGCTGATCGAGACGGCGACCGGCAGCACGCGGCTCCTGGCGACGGGCTTGCGTGAGACCGTCCATAGCGCGCACCCCCATCCCTGCTTCGACCATGCGGGCCGCTACGTGGAATTCCATTCTGGCCGTACGCACGAGACGGTGGCCCTCCTCGACCTGACCCAGCTCCCGGCGGCGGACGCGGGCCTGAGCCAGGGCCTCCCGGCGCCGGCGGGGCAATCGCGGTAGGCACCAACCGAGTACCCCGGAGCGCGGCGTGTCCGAACGCGGTGCCCGGGCGGCCCAGGTCCGTGGCATTCTCAGAGCGGGCGGTTGACCGGCCGGTGGCACTGGGTCCGGCGGCCGTGCCGCTCGAGGCAGCGGTCCCGCTCCGGTTGGTTCCTGAGCCGAGGGGCGGTTTGGGCGGCCCCCGC